>NZ_JBQHRN010000006.1:0-106984 GCF_052066735.1 Clostridium sp. HCP1S3_C6 | reverse complement strand
TCTGTTTTTGATTGTTGCAGTGCTAAAATTGTTGGTTGGCATATGTCTAAAACTATTGATGCTGATTTGGCTCTTCAGGCCGTAAAGAATGCTGTAAGCAATCAAGATCCAAATACTAAAGGACTTATAATTCATAGTGATTTAGGGTCACAATATACAAGCAATAAATTTGAGAAATATCTGGAGAAATTGTCTATAAAACATTCATATAGTAAAAAAGGCTATCCTTATGATAATGCACCAATGGAATCTTTTCATTCTTGCTTTAAAAAGGAAGATGAAAAAATGAATAAATATATTGATTTTAAAGATGCAAAGATATCAATATTTGAGTATATTGAAAGTTGGTATAACAGAAAAAGAATTCATAGCAGAATTGGTTATATGACTCCACAAGCTTATGAAGATCTTATTACACAATCTGCTTAAAAAACTAAAAAAATGTGTCTACTATATTGACATAGGTCCATTCTTATAAATGAATATTGCAAGCCTAAACACGTAAAGTCATGGTTAGAAGCTCAAAGAATAAATAAAATCTCTAAAGAAATGGTAGAAAATAAGGAAAGGAGCTATTTACATTATGGATACCAAAGAATTACTTGAAATGTTAAAGAATTTAAATAATAATTTTGATAATACTGCTAATCATTATGAAGAAATAAATGAATATAAATTTAACAATATAATTGAACACGGAAAATATGAAAAAATTAATAATAACAAAAATAAATTAAATAAATTAAATGAATTATTTAACTATTTATCAAAAGATGCAATAAAAGATTCTGAATTAAATGAAATAAATGAATTTTTTAGACATTATTCAGTACGAAAGAATTATGATTTTGATTTGATTTCAAAATTGTTTAGTTATGTTAGTGATATTATTGATGATTTGCTATGGGTAGATCAAGAAATAGAACCTTATCTTAAGGACCTAACTTGCTATTCAAATCTTGAATTAAAAAATAGATATACCAATGATATGTATTATAAAATAACTGTTAATTATGTTTATTCTGCTGTTTATGTCAAACTAGAAAGTTATGGAACTTATAATTGTTCTGTAAGAAATGGAACTATTAATATGAATAATTATTATTCTAATAACTTGGTTATGTATGGTTTTTATCCATTTATATTGACTAATCTGTTTGATTCAATATTTGATAGCTTTGCAAAACTCCACTGTATTTTTATAAGATACATTGAATATACTAAAAAAAGATTATTTAATAACTTAGATGATTGTTATAAATTTTTCTTGCAAGACAATGGATATTTAAATTTTTTAGCAGCTGCTCAATATATTAAAGAAACTTTAGATACAAGTAATAACTATTCATTTAAAAAAGCACTTGATTATGAAGAGATAGGTTATATGCTAGCAAAGATAGCTAATTTGGATATATTAAAAAACATCCCAATCTTTGGTTCTAGTTGGAATATAAAAAAAACAGTAGAAAGAGAATTTATTATGTGTGTTCAGGATGCATTAAAAACAAAATTATTTAATAAACTCAATAATTTAGATACTATAAGTAATGTTGCTAAAAAAACAAATAAAGTAGAAGGAACTATAAAGCATGCATGTCAAAAGCAACGACTTATAAATGTAAAAAAGATAGGCAATACTTGGCTGGTTGATCCTGATGAAGTTAGCAAAAAAATATATAATCATTATTCTACAGATAAAAAGCTTGAACGTTTAATGTTAAGTTGTAAAAAAACAAAAATATAGAAAAATTAAGTAATTAGCGTTTCTAAAAGATTATATTTTTTAATAATCAAACGTCCGTAAGAGGCCCTTTAAAAATTAATTGTCCTTTTACGGACTGAAGATTTTTTCGCTTTCACAAAAATCAAATGCAGTTATATCAATGGTTTCAAGGCAATTATATTAATAATATGTCCGATAAAGGCCAAAATCATTAAAAATTAAAATAATTAATATTCTATTTCATTTCTGTTAATATGTTGGTAATTCTATTGAATAATTTCCATAAAATGATATTCTAAAATTATAACTGTGAGATAAAAAGGGATGAGATTATTATGAGTAAAAATGTAAATAAATTAGTTGCTATTATGACTGTCGGAGCTGTATTAACAGCACCAATGATTGCTAGTGCTAAAACTGTTGCTAGAACAGAAGAAACTACAGTTGCTACTTCAACTCCTAGTGAAGAAAAAGGAATAATGACTTGCTATTTTGTAAATGATGTGGTATTATGCAAGAGTGTTGTTGATAATACAGTAAATCCTACTAAATTCTGGAACAATAAAACTGGAGAAGTATTTGAATCATATAGAGGTAAATCTATAAATGATTTAGTTCCTGAAGGATACAAATTTGTAAGATGGGAAGATACAACCCCAGATGCTCCAGAAGGTAAAGTACATCAAGTTAAAGCAATCCTAGAAAAAGACCAAGACTTTATAGACAAAATGGAAACTTCAATAGACTTCAGTTTAGATGATAGTGTTGATGAATCATATAGACCTGTTTGTGTAAAATACAATGATGCAGTTTCTAAACCAGTATCAATTAAAGTTTTAGTTACTTCAGATAATGGAATTTTTAAAGATGAATACACATTAACTTCTGATGAAAAGTATCGTAATGCATTTGATTCTGATTATAGCTTCAGGGAAGATTTAACTGGAGATGTTTGTGCTTTTTGCATTAGTGCAAAAGTACTACCAGGTAACTATACAGTAAAAGTTGAAGTAACAAATGATTTAGGAAAAGTAACAACTGCTGAAAAAACTTATGCTGCTGAAGAATTAACTAGTGAGGTAGATCCTAATTCTGTTTATCTTGCTGATGCTTCTAAAGAATATTACTTTGGTGATAAAGTTTACCTAACTAATGTTACTAAAGAAAATAGCTGGTTTATTGATAATTTACAACATGATGAAAATGGTTATTATCTAGTTGCAGATGCTAACTTTATTTCTAATTATGCTAATATCGCAACTATGAATTTAGTATTACACCCAGATATGTTTGACCCAGCAACTCAAGTTTGGACTCTTGAAGGAAACTTTGGAGCAGTTTGTACTAGAGACTTAAAAGTTCATAACATTTCTAGAGATGGTAAATCAGTAGCTTTCGGTGAATTACCTAAACAAGAAGAACCAGAAGTTCCAGTTGAACCAGCAACTAAAACTCCAGAAGAAGAAACTCCAGTTGAACCAGCAACAGAAACTCCAGCTGAAGAACAAGCAACTAAAACTCCAGAAGAAGTTAAACCAGTTGAACCTGCAACTAAAACTCCAGAAGAAGTTAAACCAGCTAAACCTTCTAATACTTCAGATGCATCTAATGTAGTAGTTGCTTTAGTAGGATTAACTCTAGCAGGAGCAGTTGTAGTTAAAACTAAAAAGAATGCTTAAAACATAGAGGATAGGAAACTAATCACAAGTGCTACGCACTAGTGTTTTAGATAAAGAGAAAGGATGATTAGGTATTGATAATATATCTAACCATCTTTTTTATTGAAAAGAATTCTTGATTTAGAAAAAAGATAAGTATATGGAGTAATTTGATTTTAAGCAATACAAATTTAGCCTATATTTTGTCAATTGGATTCTCACAAAAAAAATATTTTGAATTTATTTTAAAACTTACAAGTTATAGTTTTAACAAAAACTTAAAATATTTTTTTCTTTAAAATCGATGTTGTGTCTTTGACATATATATATTGATTAAAATTCCAATAATGAAAATAATACCTATGCAATTTTATATTATTTTTTTTCAATTAAAATCGTTCGTATTTTATTCAAAATGCGAACATAATTTATAAACCTATTGCAAATAGTGCATTTATAAGATATTATAAAATATATAATGCGAACACTTTTTTTAACTTTTCCGAACAAAATTAAATGTTGTTTTGTAATATTTATATCTTGTTAATAATCTTTATTAAATAATAGTAAGGAGTGACATATGTGAATGGTCAAAATTTTATGAATAATAATAACGATAATATAAAAAATTTATTTTCTGAATTTATGGATTTTTATAATAGTGTAAATAATCAGGGAAATGTAACAAAATCTGAAACTCCTAAAAAAAGCAAAAAAGTTAAAGGTATGGCAAAAAGACCTTTGGATGAAAATGAATATAATAAAATTATTGAAATGTTATGCACTGGATTCCAATACACTAAAAATGGGAAGAAGAAAACCTTCAGACCTAAAAAGAATGTCGCATTGGCATTAACCTTAGAAGCAACATGTGGATTTAGAATAAGTGATGTTGTTGCATTAAAAGTAAAAGATTTTATGTCAGATAAAATAGCAATTCATGAGAAGAAAACTAATAAACTTCAATATAGACAATTAAATAGTAATTTAAGAAATTTGATATTAAATTACACAATATCACATAACCTTGCTCCAAATGATTATTTAATTAATTGTACTGAAAGAAATATTCAGAAATGTTTAAAGATTGTAGTTGATGAACTAGGATTGATTAATATAGGCACCCATAGTTTCAGAAAATTCTTTTCTATGAAGGTATATAATGAAACAAAAGATTTATTATTATTACAAACTCTGCTAAATCATAGCAGTATAGCTGTAACCCAAAAATATCTTAGTATAGATCAGAAAAAGGTTGATGATATATCTTCATCAATTGACTTTACCAATACATTTACAAAGTTTGCTCAAAATTAATTGAAATGATATAATGAAAGTGGAATTTTAAAAAAGAAAATTTTTATAAAAAGAAGTATTTATCAATATTTTAAATATTGTAAGTACTTCTTTTTATTTTTCACTAACAATTTGATAAAATTAAATTTTAGTAAATAATCATAAATCTTATAAAAATCATTTAAAACTATGATATAATTATATGTGTTAAAGGATTTTATTTACAAAATCCAAAACCCTAAAAAGGCTCTAAATAGGGGGTAGGTTTTGAAAAAAGCTCTTAAGCCTTGATATTAGTAGGCTGAGCTACTTTTTTGACTTACAATTAAGTGCAAAATATTTAATAAAAAACATCAAAAAAAGCATCTTAAAGAATAGGTTTTGGAAATTGAAAAATCAACCCGCATGAATAGGGGCTTTGAGGGCGAAAAAAATGGTTGCTGTGGAAATGAGTATTGACCTGTTTAAGGGATTGTCACACTGCGTCATACCCATGTGTTAGAACATTATATCCTGTTGTGGAAATGAGTATTGACCTGTTTAAGGGATTGTCACAAAATTGATGTGCTAAAATTTTAATGTGTTATTTTTAGCACGTGGAAATGAGTATTGACCTGTTTAAGGGATTATAAATAATAATAAAGAAATATTTATTAAAAAATTAAGAATAGATATGTTTTTATTTTATAAAATCACTTACTTAGAAAAAAGCTTAGAGTAATCTAGGCCATTTTTATTATTCAAATTATAATTAGTGGTAATTTATGTTATACTAGAATTAATCTATTTTCAGGTGTTATCTATCACAGAAAAAGAAATAATTAATTCAACCCCTGAAGATATTTTATATGAATTTTATAATAGGAAAGGAGATGATATAAGGTGTATGATGAAATTTTAGAAATTATAGATAAGAAAGATAATCAATGTAAAAACATGCTAAATGAATTAGCTCAAGAAACTAAAAAAATAGAAATAAAATTAAGCGAGGATATTTAATTACATGAAGAAATCTACTATAACAAAATCTAATATTTATTTCTTGATTATTCTGATACTTGAAATAACTGTACCGTATATGGTTCTTTATATAAGCTCATTAGCAGGAATAAAAAACTATGCTGCTTTGTTAGCTATGTCTCATTTCTTTAGCTTTATAGTGCCAGCAATAATCTATTTTATTATTACAAAAGAAAATCTAAAAGACGTGTTAAAATTAAATAGAATATCAATAAAACAAATTCTATGTTTAATTCCAATCATATTAGGAAGTTTCTTAATAATGTCAGCTCTTTCTGGTTTATCATCAATGTTCTTTACTAATAATGTTCAAAATGCTTTTCAAAAACTTAATTCCACACCATTTATAGTACTATTTTTAGTATTTGCAGTAATGCCAGCTATTACTGAGGAAATAACAATGCGAGGAATAATTTTAAATGGATATAATAATATTTCAACATTTAAATCTTCTTTAATAGTGGGATTGTTCTTTGGAATATTTCATTTAAATATGCAACAATTTTTCTATACTGCAGTTATAGGATTTATATTTGCATATGTAGTAAGAATAACTAATAGCTTATTTTCTTCAATGATATTACATTGTGGAATTAATGGAATAACTGTAATTTTGCAAAAGCTTGTATATTCAAATAACACCAGTTTAAGCAGCACCACAACTTTTATTAATGGTCAAATAATAGTTCAATTAATTCTTATGTTAACCTTTGGAGCAATAATTACAATTTTATGTTTATTAATGCTGAAGCATTTGCAAGATATAAAAAAGGCTAAAAATAATTCTTTAAAATCATATTAAATAAGTATTGATTTCTTCAATACTTTCTTTTTAAAAAATATTGAAATTTATAGAATAAGCTTTATAATAATATATGTATTCGAGTCTTGAATACTATCTAAAATTCTAAAATTCATTTCAAATGATCTAAATTTATAATCTCAAAAAATATTAAAAATATTATTTAACCTAACCTATGTTCTTAATTTAACCACTTAATAACATGTAATTTCTTGATTATATCTTTATTTCTTTGTAACAGCAAAGTTCTAATATTATCTTACCTTAGAACATTTTGCCTGAATATATAATAAATCTTTATTGAAAAATCCTAAAATTATTTCAATGTAATAGAAATCAATAATGGTATAGTTGTTTTTATATAAATGATTTCATTATTTAAATTTGCAAATAATTTAGATAGTATAAAAGTATCTTGAATACAACATTTTATAAAAAAACAGATAAATTGTTCTACATAGAATAGCAAAAATGGAAAACACATATGAAAAATAAAAAGGTAGCTATATCAATTAAATTGCCAAAGAAAGACACACAAAATTACAAGCAATTTTCATCAAAGAAAAGTTTTATGTGTTGGAAGATTATTTATTTAAAAAATTAATGTAGCAATAGGCACTTCATTATATTTTAACAAAGTGTAAAAATAAATTGGCAAATATGAATATGGTAAATAATTAGTAAAACATAAGATAAAATTACAAAATAAAACAAATTTAGTATTATAATTTAATTGTGTAACATGCTTATTATTCAAGGAAATATTAAACAAAGGGTGAGGATAATGGGAAAAAAATTAAAAATACTTGTTTTAACTGCAACATTAACGTGTTTTGCTAGTAGCTTCGTAAGTGCTGAAACAATAGCTACAGATACTTTAATTCAAAGTGATACTAATGATAAAGTAGAGCAAGCTTCTTATTCAGATGAGTTGACTACTGAGGACGGGTTTAGATATAAAGTAAATAGTGATGAAACTATTACAATTACCGGATATCAAGGAAGTGAAACAGAAATCTCAATTCCAAATAAAATAGATGGCAAAAGTATTACATCAATAGGATTGCATGCTTTTTCTAATTGTAATAATTTAAAAGAAATAAATATTCCTAAAGGAGTAACATCAATAGGAGGATTTGCTTTTAATGGCTGTAGCAGTTTAAGTAAAATAAACATTCCTGAAGGAGTAATATCAATAGGTGGCTGGGCTTTTAATGGCTGTAGCAGTTTAAGTAAAATAAACATTCCTGAAGGAGTAATATCAATAGGTGGCTGGGCTTTTAATGGCTGTAGCAGTTTAAGTGAAATAAATATTCCAGAAAGTGTAACATTGATAGAATATGCTGTTTTCAGTGAATGTAGTAATTTATCAGAAATAACTGTAGATAAAAGAAATAGTAACTATTCATCAGAAGATGGTGTCTTATATAATAGAGAAAAAAGCAAATTGATAAGTTGCCCAGGAAGAAAAAAAGAAATGGCAATTCCAAAAGAAGTAACAGAAATAGAGGGATATGCTTTTTCTGGTTGTAATAATTTAAAAGAAATAAATATTCCTGAAGGAATAACATCAATAGGATTTGGAGCTTTTTCAAAATGTACCAACTTAATTGTGATAAACACAAATGAAAAAAACAAAAACTACTTATCAGAAAATGGTGTTCTATATAATAAAGAAAAAAAAGAATTGATAAGTTGTCCAGGAGGTAAAAAGGAAGTTATAATTCCAAAAGGAGTAACATCAATAAATTCTGTTGCTTTTTTAGGATGTAGTAATTTAAAAGAAATAAATATTCCAGAAGGAGTAACATCAATAGGATTGCATGCTTTTTCTAATTGTAATAATTTAAAAGAAATAAATATTCCAGAAGGAGTAACATTTATAGGAGATTATGCCTTTTCTAATTGTAGTAGTTTAAACAAAATAAATATTCCTAAAGGAATAGAAGAAATAGGAAGCTTTGCTTTTTCTGATTGTAGTAGTTTAAGTACAGTAACTATTCCCGAAGGTATAAAAGTAATAAACAATGGAATCTTCTTTAACTGTAGTGCTTTGAGAGAAATAGGTATTCCTGAAGGAGTAACATCAATAAAATGTTTGGCTTTTTGTCAATGCAGTAATTTAAAAGAAATAAATATTCCAGAAAGCTTAACAAAAATAGAAAGTGATGCTTTTAATGGCTGTATCAGTTTAAAAGAAGTAAAAATCCCAGAAGGAGCAACAACTATAGAAGATGCTGCTTTTAATGGATGTAGTAGTTTAAGTAAGGTAAAAATTCCAGAAGGAGTAAGGTCAATAGGAGAATACGTTTTTGTTGGAAGTGATAATTTAACAATTTATGGAGAAGAAAATTCATATGCACAAGAATATGCCAATAAAAATAACATTCCTTTCAAATTATCCTCAGAATATGATAAAGATGATACTAATACTAAGCCAGATGGCACAGTAACACCACCAAAAGATGATCAAGGTGATAGCAAACCAGAAACTCCTATAACTAAAAAATATACAGTTAAATTCTTAAATGAAGATGGAACTCAAATAGGTGATGTTCAAGAAATAGAAGAAGGTAAATCAGCAGTTGCTCCGGCAAATCCAACTAAAGAAGGATATACATTTAAAGGTTGGGATAAAGATTTTAGTAATATAACTTCTGATATGGAAGTAAAAGCAATATTTGAAAAGAATGCAGAACCGGGTAAAACTGATAAACCAGAAGAACCAGGCGGTATAGTAACACCACCAAAAGATGATCAAGGTGATAGCAAACCAGAAACTCCTATAACTAAAAAATATACAGTTAAATTCTTAAACGAAGATGGAATTCAAATAGGTGATGTTCAAGAAATAGAAGAAGGTAAATCAGCAGTTGCTCCAGCAAATCCAACTAAAGAAGGATATACATTTAAAGGTTGGGATAAAGATTTTAGCAACGTAACTTCTAATATGGAAGTAAAAGCAATATTTGAAAAGAATGCAGAACCGGGCAAAACTGATAAACCAGAAGAACCAAATGGCACAGCAACACCACCAAAAGATAATCAAGGTAGCAATGAACCAACAAATCCTAATCCACCTAAAGGTGATGATGGGACAAATAAAGATACCTCAGATGTTTCAAGTATGGCTGGAATATTTACAATGTTCGCTGGATTAATTGGAACAATTGGCTTTAAGAGAAAAAGAAAATAAATAGATGAAGTTTAAAATGGCCACTGCTTTATGAAAAGTAAAGTAGTGGTTATTTTTTTGCTTAAATTCAGGAACTTTATTTATTATTTTTACAATATACTGTACAATAAAATAAAGTAGTGTATTACAATACAAAGTAAACATATGTAATACGTGGTGTTGTAATGTATTAAAATGAATAAAAATAATAGAGAAAGAGGTGAATTGGCAGAAGTTACGGATGAATGGTACCATCTGCCACTGTATATGAATGAAAATAAGAAAATAATAGCTTCTATGAGATTATCAGAAGAAGATGTAGAAAAATTTAAGAAGTTTGCAGAAGAAAATGGATTTACTCAGCAACAAGCATTTAATAGTCTTATGGCAATAGCAGAATTAGAAAAAGCAAAGAATGTATTAAGTGACAGGGGTAAAGAAATAGATACATTCAGAGAACTAGCTACAAAACTAGTAAATATGTTTGCTAATTCACTAGAAATGAATGTAACAGCAGAAGATACAATAAGGGAAGAATTAAGCAAGGAACTTAAGAGTAAAGATGAAAGTATAATTGTAATGTCTGAACAGATAGAAAAATATAAGGAAGATCATGCTCAAATATCACAGAAAAATAAAGAAATGTCAGATAGAATTAATGAACTTAACAATGAGATAAAAAAACTTCTTAATGATATTAATAATAATGAAAAGCAGATAAATACATTAAATAGCAATAATGAAATGTTACAAGAGCAGTTACAAGAATTTAAACAGTATAAGGAAAGCTATAAGAACCAGCAGACACAAATAAGAGAGCTTACTTCAAAAGTAAATGCTCTTGAAAGTGAAAAGTTATCAATGAAGAATTCAATTGAACTTCTTGATAATATGGCAAAGGCCAATAAAGAACAAATAGAGTTTTATAGAAGTGAACTACAAGCAAAGAAAGGGGAAGTTGCTGAAATAAGAAAGGAAATGGCTGATAATATAAAAGCTATGGAAGAGCAGTACAAAAGCAGGTTAGAAATGGAAATCAATAAGAAGGATTTAGAAATAGCAAAGTTAAAAATAAAAAAATAGATTATATTAAATTTGCCTCAAGCATATGCATTAGATAATATAATTTGATATAATAAATGTATTCTAACAATTCACTATAAAATAAAAGAAAACAAATCATGACTACCCGTTAAACGGGTAGTTTGCTCTGCGCCTATAAGGCTCTGTTACTTGCTGTGCTATTCGCACATTGAACGGTCTGCCGACCGCAGTCCTGTTACCGGCTGCGCCTAAAGGCGCTTATTTTCTGCTTTTATTTACTGGCTCACCCGTAAACGGGTCGATATATTCTTTTAAACTCATTTGTTCATAAGCTATATCTTCTTGTATTTGATTTTTTATATACTCTTCTATAACTTTTTTGTTTCTTCCTACTGTATCAACATAATATCCCTTACACCAAAAATGCCTATTGCCATATTTATATTTCAAATTTGCATGTCTATCAAAAATCATCAACGAACTCTTACCCTTTAAGTATCCCATAAATTGAGCTACACTTAATTTAGGTGGAATACTTACAAGCATATGTATATGATCTGGGCAAGCATTTGCTTCTATAATTTCTACTCCTTTTCTTTCACATAATAATCTAAGTATTCTTCCAATATCAGCTTTTATTTGTCCGTAAATTACTTGTCTCCTATACTTCGGAGCAAACACTATATGATATTTACAATTCCATTTACTATGTGCTAAACTATCAATGTCCATTATTGGACACACCTCCTTGTAATTTATAGTATTGGTCGGCAAACCTACTATTATTTTACATTGGAGGTTTTTTTATTTCTACTTATAGCTAAAAGCTTTTTAGAACCACAGGTCGAACCTGTGGTATTCATTAAATACAACAAATATAACAGAGCAGAGCATTAGCAATAAGCTTTGCTCTGTTATTATATATATAAGCAAATAATGATGATAAAAAATTAATATCTCTTTAAAAGAACATTTACAAAGATTAAAAATATTTAATATCAATTTGTTGAAAAATATGTAATAATTAACTTATAGAATAAATAATAGAAGTTTTAAATACATCAAGTATCAATCACCTTTTTTATTTTTATTATTATGACACTCTTCTATTATAAACAACTTCTGATGTATGAGTTGTCTTGGAGTTGTAAGAAAATGAGAAATCGTTTTCTGCAACTCTTTTTCATTGATTTTTCTTAAATCTAAATTAATTTACTTTTATACGTTTACAGTTTTTTAAAAATGTAATTTATCGAAATTACATTTTTAATATTGTGTTTTGATACATATAATAGTACTCTATTGTTATAGAAAAATAGTAATTTATGAAAGGCTCAAAAATATGGGAAGATTAAGCGAGTTTGTAAAATTTGAAAGTGGTTCACCACAATTTAGAATTAAACAATCTACAGATATAAAAGCTCCAGTTTATACTTATTACAGTCAAACAGATTTATTTGATGATTTATCAGGAATTATTTCAAATGATGACTTAATAAAAAAGCAAATAAAAACTAATGACAGCGTATGTATATTGGCTGAAAGTGACTTAGTATTTAGTTTGATTTCAGGTACTGCAGCTATTGTAAGAAAGACTCATGAAGGATATTTATATACACAAAATTATGTAAAAATGACATCTATTAAAAATATTGATTCTAAATTTTTAGTTTATCTTATTAATGAGAATAGATTTATAAAAAAACAATTATTATCAGGGCTTCAAGGTTCTCAAGTGTTTAAATATACCTTAAGTCAATTAAAAGAACTTAGATTACCTCAAATACCTTCAATAGACAAGCAAAAGATTATTGGAGAAGTATATTTCAAACAATTAAGGCTTAAAGCTCTTAAAAATAGAGTGGCAGAACTAGAAAGCAAATTAATATTGGACAAGCTTAAAAAGGGGATGATGTGAAATGAATGAGGAACAATTTGAAACTGAATTAATTCAGTATATTACAAGTGGTACAATAACCAAACCAGAGCATTTAAGAGGAATAGGTTATTTTGAGAACAGTCATAAGAATGTTGATTATGTTATAAAAACAAAGTTATGGAAATATGAGCCTGACATTAAAACAACTGAGCAGCTTTGGGATAATTTTAAGCATATTCTTGAAAGGCACAACCAAAGTACGCTTGACCATCCATTAAGCGTAGTTGAATTTAATCAGGTAAAGAAAATTATATCTGACATTAAAACACCTTATGAAGCAGGACAATTTTTATATGGACTTAATGGAGTATCACAGATAGAAATTGATTTAGATGATGGCAGACATGTATTTCTTACTGTTTTTGACCAAAAGCAAATAGGCGCAGGAGATACTATATATCAAGTAGTTAATCAAATTGAAAGACCAGCTAAAATTACAGGAAAGCAAAAACGCAGATTTGATACAACACTTCTTATTAATGGACTTCCTATTATACAAATTGAAGAAAAGAGAGATACTATTGATGTTAATGAAGCATTAAATCAAATGGAGCAATATATTGATGAAAATCAGTATACTGATATATTCTCAACTCTTCAAATATTAGTAGCTATAACACCTAATAATGTAAAATATATGGCAAATACTACAGCAGAAAAATTTAATAAGGATTTTGCATTTAACTGGCAGCGTAAAAGTGACAATAAAATTGTACGTAATTGGAAAGAATTTGCTGATTCAATGCTTAGTATTCCTATGGCTCATCAGATGGCTACCAATTATATGATTTTAGATGGTACTAAAAATAACCAAACATTAAAAGTTATGAGACCATATCAGGTATATGCAACACAAAATGTAATTGAAAAGTTAAAGAAAATAGATTTTGAATTAGGAATAAATAAAGTTGGATATATATGGCATACAACAGGTTCAGGAAAAACCATAACAAGCTTTAAAACAGCATGGCTTGCAAGTCGTATGCCTAATGTAGATAAGGTTGTTTTTGTAGTAGACAGAATAGCATTAACAAAACAGACAAATGAAAATTATAGAGCATATGATCCAGATTCTACAGAAGATATTGTTGGAAGTGTACAAGATACTAGCAATACCAACGATTTAAACAGAAAATTAAAAAGCAAAGATAATAATATTATTGTTACTTCTGTTCAGAAATTAGATACTTTAGTAAAACGTAAATCATTTAAAGCTCCAGATAAACGTATTGTATTTATTGTTGATGAAGCACATAGATCAACTGGTGGAGAAGGTTTTGCTAAAATTCAAAAAGCATTTAAAAAATCTGCATGGATTGGTTATACAGGAACACCAATGTTTGATGAAACAACAAAAGGATTAAGAACAGAGGATATTTTTGGACCTTTACTACATGCATACACTATTCGTGAGGCAATTGCAGATGACAATGTTTTAGGATTTAAAGTAGATTTTCAAACAACTATTGATGAAGATCAAATGAAAAAAGAATATTTGCCAGCTTTTTATAGTGAACGTTATCCAAAATGGACTGAAGCTCAAATCCAAAATAAAATTGACAATTTAACTCCTGAAGATATGGATGATGCTATTGAGCCAAGTTTTTATGATGAAAATAAAGACCATATAAAACTAGTAGTTGAAGATATATTTAAAAATTGGCGAAATCGTTCTGGTGATGGCAAGTACAATGCACTTTTTACAACACATGTAGGTGGTAATAGGGCTAGTACACCAATGGCAATGATGTACTTTGATGAATTTCAAAGGGTAAATGCTGAAAATAGAAAAGCAGGTAAATTAACTTTAAAAGTAGCTGTTACATTTAGTTTAAATACATCTAACAATGATACTATGCTTGAAACAAATAAAGGTTTATTTAGAGCTATTGAAAGCTATAATAAAGAATTTGGTACAAGCTTTGGCATGGATGATGTATCAGGATATACTCAAGATGTTACAAGTCGTTTAAACAGAAGTGCCAGAGATAAAAATTTCTTAGATATTGTTATTGTAGTAGATCAGCTTTTAACAGGTTTTGATGCTCCTAAACTTAATACCCTTTATGTAGATAGAACCTTAAAAGGTGCTGGACTTATTCAAGCATATTCAAGAACAAACCGTATTGATGATATGGATGCAAAACCTTGGGGACGTATTGTAAATTACAGATGGCCAGCACAAAATGAAAAGCTTATGAATGATGCTCTTGCAATTTATGCTAATAAGGATTCTGCTAATTTAAGTGATGATGAAAAACGTAAAACTAATGAAAAAGATGGAATTATAGCAAAACCATTTGAAGATGTATTTAAAGAAGTTAAAGATATTGTTGAAAAGTTAGATAATATAACTGAAGGCTTTATAAAAATACCACCTTCAGAAAAGCAAAGAGATCAAATGCTTAACCTATTACGTCAATATAACTCTGGTATGGCTAAATTAAAGCAGTATAATCCAGAGAATGTAGATGGAAATAACATAGGCTTTGATTATAATAATCCAGATGAATTAGTTGAGAAATTAGGAATGACCAGCGAGCAGGAAGTTATGCTTACTACAGTTTTAACAAATGAATTAAAAGAGCATATAGCAAAAGAAAAGAAAATTCCTGTATATGAAATTGATTTAAAAATGATACATGTTAAGGATATAAAGGTTGATTATGATTATTTAACAGAACTTGTGGAAGACTTAATAAATCAGATACATTATGGAAAGACAGAAGAAGCAGAAGTTACAAAGGAAAAAATCAAACAATTTGCTAATGGTTTAGATGATAGAAGTTATGCTACAAAGATTTTAAATGCTTCAGAAGCTATAGTAAATGGATATTTCCCACCAAAAGATGCAGATATAAAATATCCTGTAAAGTTGCATAATACGGAAGAAATTATTCAAGCAGCTAATAATATAAGTATTGATAGAATGCTTTTAGATTTTAGAGTTGACTGGGGAATTACAGATATTATAACAAGCTCACAAATGAGAGAAATGTTTAGCCATCATAAATATGGAATGCAAGATTTAGATGATAATGGTGAAATAAGAGATATAATTGCAAAAGCAAGTGCAAATTATAAATCATTAGCTCATAAAGAGGCTGTACAATCTTTATCAAAGATAAAATATCGTAATAGCTTAAGAGAGGCTATATACAAATTAGCTGATGAACATGTAGAAATTTAATTAGAAAAAGAAAGGAGACTTAGGTATGAACAAAAATAAAAAGAATGTACCTAATATTAGATTCCCGGGGTTTACTGAACCTTGGGAACAGCGTAAGTTAGGGGAATTAGGAAATACATATTCAGGATTATCAGGAAAAACCAAAGGAGATTTTGGACATGGAAAAGCACAATTTGTTACTTATATGAATGTTTTTTCAAATCCTATTGCCAAAAAAGAAATGGTAGAACCTATTGAAATTGATGAAACTCAACATAAAGTTTTATATGGTGATGTTTTATTTACTACTTCATCTGAAACACCTGAAGAAGTTGGAATGTCATCTGTATGGCTTGAAAATACATGTAATACATACCTTAACAGTTTTTGTTTTGGTTATAGACCAACTAGTAAAATTGATTCACATTTTATAGCTTATGTTTTACGTTCAGACTCAATAAGAAAGAAAATAATATTTTTAGCACAAGGAATTTCTCGATATAACATATCAAAGAATAAAATGATGGAGATACAAATTCCAATTCCGAAATTGTCTGAACAAGTTAAATTAGGAAAATATTTTACAAAATTTGATAACCTCATAACTCTTCATCAGCGTAAGCTAGACCATTTAAAAGAGCAAAAAAAAGGGTTATTACAAAAAATGTTTCCTAAAAAAGGAGAAAAAGTTCCAGAGATACGTTTTCCAGGATTTACTGAACCTTGGGAACAGCGTAAGCTTGGAGATGAAGCCATAGAAATTATTGCAGGTGGTGACATTGATAAGGGTAAAGCTTTAGATAATGGTAAATATCCTATATATGCAAATGCCTTAACTAATGATGGAATAGTTGGATTTTATAATGATTTTTATCGTGTAAAAGCACCAGCTGTAACAGTTACTGGACGTGGAGAAGTAGGTCATGCAAAAGCCAGAATGATTGATTTCACACCAGTTGTAAGACTTTTATCAGTTCGTTCAAATCATGATTCCTACTTTTTAGAAAATGCTATAAATAATCATAATGTGATTGTTGAATCTACAGGAGTACCACAATTAACTGTACCTCAATTAGCAAATTATAATATATGTTTTCCTAAAAAAATAGAAGAAGAAATTAAAATTGGAGCATTTTTTAATAAATTAGATAACCTTATCTCCCTTCAACAGCGAAAGATAGACCATTTAAAAGAGCAAAAAAAAGGCTTATTGCAACAAATGTTTGTATAGAAAGGAAGTAAAGAATATGAGTAATAGTGTAGAAACAATAACTAGTAAATTATGGGCTATGGCTAATGAATTAAGAGGAACTATGGATGCCTCAGAATATAAAAATTATATTTTATCATTTATGTTTTATAGATATCTTTCAGAACATCAAGAGCAGTACTTAGTAGATAATGATGTTATTGATGTTTTAGATGGAGAAAGTGTAAATGAAGCTTATTCAAGACAAGCTACAGATGAAGAATTAAATGATTATTTAGAAGATATTTCATCAAGTTTAGGATATGCAATAGCACCAAATGATACATGGGCATCTTTAATTGACAAAATTAATAATTCAGAAGTAATACCTAGTGATTATCAAGCAATATTTGATAATTTTAATAAAAATGCTGAATTAAATAAAGAAGCGTCAAAGGATTTCAGAGGTGTATTTAATGATATTAATTTAGGAGATTCACGTCTTGGAAATTCAACAAATGAAAGAGCAAAATCACTTAATAATATAGTTAAATTAATTAATGGTATTAAATTTAAAGGCGATGACGGCAAAGACATATTAGGTGAAATTTATGAATACTTAATTGGTCAGTTTGCAGCAAGTGCAGGTAAAAAGGGTGGAGAATTCTATACACCACACCAAATAAGTAAAATACTAGCCAAAATAGTTACAAGTGGTATTCAAAAGAAAGATGAATTCTTTTATGTATATGATCCAACAATGGGTTCAGGTTCACTTCTTCTTACTGTAGGACAAGAATTACCAGAAAATACACCAATAAAGTATTTTGGACAGGAATTAAATACAACAACATATAACTTGGCTAGAATGAACCTTATGATGCACAATATATCTTATAATAATATGATGTTAAGCAATGCTGATACATTAGAAACAGATTGGCCAGACGGACCAGATGAAAAGGGAATAGACCATCCACGTACTTTTGATGCTGTTACTGCAAATCCTCCATATTCTGCAAAATGGAACAATAATGAAACAAAATTAAAGGACCCTCGCTTTAGTGATTATGGTAAATTAGCACCAGCTTCAAAAGCAGATTATGCATTTATTTTACACAGTATATATCATTTAAATGAAAATGGAACTATGGCTATTGTACTTCCACATGGAGTATTATTCAGAGGAGCAGCTGAAGGTAAAATAAGACAAACACTTATAGAAAAGAATTATCTTGATACAGTTATAGGATTACCAGCTAATTTATTTTATGGGACAAGTATTCCTACAATAATTCTTGTATTAAAGAAAAATCGTACTACTAAAGATATATTATTTATTGATGCAAGCAAAGAATTTGAAAAAGGAAAAAATCAAAATAATTTAAAAGATGAACATATAGATAAAATTGTAAACACATTTAAAGAACGTAAAGATATAGATAAATATGCTCATGTAGCGTCAATTGAAGAAATAAGAGAGAATGATTTCAACTTAAATATTCCTCGTTATGTAGATACATTTGAGGAAGAAGAACCAGTTAATTTAGATGAAATAAATAAACAGCTAGAACAAGATAACAAAGAAATAGCAGAACTTGAAGCTGAGATTAACGAACAATTGAAGATATTAGGAGTAAAATAAGAGGTAAAAAATTAATTTTTCTTTAAAAAAACATTTACAAAGATTAAAAATATTTAATATCAATTTCTTGAAAAATATGCAATAATTAATTTACAAGATAAATAATAGAAGTTTTAAATACATCATGTATAATACAACCTTCTTTATTTTCACTATGACACTCTTCTATTATAAGCAGCTCCTGATGTATGAGTTGTTTTGGGTTATGAAATCATTTTTCATAACCCTTTTAAATTTATTTATATGATAAATATATAGATGTATAATTATAATTGAAATGCTATTGAAATTATATTTTTAATGAATTATAATAACTCATACGTGTGAATTAATTATCAGGGAGAATGCAGAAAATTGTTCATTTGAATATACATCTCTTATAGCTTCAGTAAAAAAAGATATAGAACATTGGGGGAACACAAAACAATGTTTTTTATACTATGTAGTAGTAGATAATCATATTGTTATTAATGATTATTCACTTGAAAAACCTTCTAATAATACTGAAAGAGTATTAACTGGCACATTAAAACAAGCACTAGATATATTTGAAAATGAAAATAAATTAATTAATTAAAATTTGTAGCTCTTAATTGGAGCTATTTTTTTAGCATATATTATACAAATAGTTGAGGTGCTTGGAATAACAAAAGGCGCTTTATACAGACATTATCAGAATAAAAGAGATATTTTTATTATCTTGCATTATTAATAATGGTGTGTTATATTAGCTAACAAAGAGTAACTAAAAAGATAATAAGGATAGCTTATACTTTTTTAAAAGAAACTGCATTGAATAAAGGACTTGGTGTTTATAATGAAACACATAAGATTTTGTAGATAAACAAGGATATGGATACAACAAAGATAGAGTAAATGAACTATTTGGAGTTTATTTAATAAAAGAATAGGTTAGTAAAAATTTATGGTAGAAATAATATGAGTAAATTTACAGATTTAGCAATGCGAATTCAAAGTATAGCACAGGCTGGACTTGCTTAAGCAGAGATGATTACTATGGCATTAATAAAAAAAGTAAATTTAAATAAGTCTAAAATATATTAGTAATTATGAAAATATAATTGAAATGAGGGATACATATTTTTGAATATATTCTTGCAGATGAAAGTAAAATAAAGTTAATAGCAGATTATATAAAAAATAGTCATATAAACATTGACTATATGAATTTACACTTAGCATATGGTGTGTGTGATTCTAGTAAAAAAATATATATAACATCTATATCTTATATTACTGATTGTATGAAATCAAGAAATGGTGATGGTAATGATACATTATATGCTGTTATTATTAATAACAAATTATATACTGTAAAAATTAAATCATTTGATGATAAAATAATTTTTGTATCTGATCTTAGTGTTTTTAACAATTTAGAGGAAACTGTTAAAAGTGCAATAAGTTATAGTGAAAATAATACAACTTATTATTGGAGGAACAGCGTATTAAAAAAACAAATACATGATTTTGATTTAGATGCATATAATAAAGATTTAATAAAAAAATATATCTTAATAGATAATATATAATAAAAAGAGCTGCAAGTAATTGATAAAAATTATCAACTACTTGCAGCTTTATGGTTATGATCCAGATGAAGTACAAAAAAGAGTGTTAAAAAATCAAGAATTAAAAAGAAGGGCACCAAAGAAAACATCAATTTTTTAATTCTTGGTGAAGGTTTAAATTTATTTGATCTTATTGTAATAGACCTTTTATGGTGGAGAAATTCAAAGAGAATACATTTTTCTTGTGTACCTCAAATAGAAATGTATAAAAATCCAAGAAAGCATATTGAATCATTTTTTAGAGGAATAATTTTTTCATCCTTTTCACTTTTTATTGGTGTATCTGTTGTTGTATTAAGTTTTATATTGAAGCTATCTTTTATTCTGTTGTCTAAGGCCTTTAACCATATATTATCCTTAGCATGCAAATTGGTATAATATGGATCGCGATTATCATCAGGATAGTTGTCAAGGCTTTCAATTGGAACATCTGCTGTGCTTACAATTCCTTGTTTTTTTAATACAGATATTGTACTTGTAAATGTAGCCCCTTGATTTTTACCATTATTGTTGCAAAAATTACATAAAAATGTATATTAACCCTATTTGCAACCATATTATAGTATCATGTTTATTAAAAATTTATAATATATTAAATTACTGTTTACATATTAGATAATATATTTGATTTGAAATTTAATTTTTCACAAAAAAATTCACATTTTGTTAATGTAGAAAAAATAATTTATTATGATTATAAAAGTAAGGGAAAAATAATCTACAAAATAGGCGATAATATGGAATTAAAAATTTTAAAAGATGAAGAAAGAAAAATGAATCAAATTATGTTTTTAGTTAATATAGGTATTCCTATTTTAGTTGATATTATGTATAAACACTATTATTATATTAATTGAAAAAATAAATTTGTAGGGGGGATTTTGTGAATAATGCAAAACAAATGTCAGAATCAATCGAATTAGGAATTGTTTTAGCTATTTCAGGTGGCTTCATGGATGCATATTCATATATGTGCAGAGGTGAAGTATTTGCAAACGCCCAAACAGGAAATATGCTTTTACTTGGTATTAATTTATCTAAGGGCAATTTAAAAATGGCAGCAGAATATTTTTTCCCAGTGATATCATTTGCTATAGGCATAGCATTGGCTTATATTGTAAGAACTCATGTTAAGGAGGAAAATACATTACATTGGCGACAAATTTCAGTATTATGTGAAGCTATAGTGCTTTTAATAGTTAGTTTTATGCCACAAAATTTAAATCTTTTAGCAAATAGTATAACTTCCTTTGCTTGTGGTATCCAGGTGCAAAGTTTTAGAAAGATTCATGG
Source organism: Clostridium sp. HCP1S3_C6 (assembly GCF_052066735.1). Classification (NCBI taxonomy): domain Bacteria; kingdom Bacillati; phylum Bacillota; class Clostridia; order Eubacteriales; family Clostridiaceae; genus Clostridium; species Clostridium sp. HCP1S3_C6. Next base: position 85,439 of record NZ_JBQHRN010000006.1, on the reverse strand, counting down.
AAATGGTATAGCTACAACAATGTGTATTGGAAATTTAAGAAGTGGTACTGAACATATTTGTAACTATTTATTTAACTCAAAAGATAAAAAAGCTATGGAAAAAGGATTTTTATATTATGGAATTATATTTTCATTTATAATTGGAGCAGTTATAGGTGATTTCTTTGTTGATGTACTTAAAGAAAGGGCAATTATGCTTTGTTCTATAATGCTTATTATATCTTTTATTATGATGTTTGTAGATAAAGAAAAGAATAAGCTAGAAGCTGCTAATTAAAGTATTTTAGTTTTAGGAGTAAAATATGAATAAAATAAATTATCAAAAGGAACTTGACAAACTTATAGATGAATTGCAATTAAAAAATAAGGTGCCTAAATTACTTCTTCATAGTTGCTGTGCACCATGCAGCAGTTATGTTTTAGAATATTTATCAAAATTTTTTAAAATAACAGTTTTTTATTATAATCCTAATATATATCCTTTAGAGGAATATAAAAAAAGACTTGAGGAAGAAAAATATCTTATAAGAAGTATGAAATTTAAAAATGAAGTTAATATAATTGAAGGTGTTTATAATAGTGATAAGTTTTTTGAAATGGCAAAGGGATTAGAAAATTTAAAAGAAGGTGGAGAAAGGTGCTTTAAGTGTTATGAAATGAGATTAAAGGAAACTCTTAAAATTGCACAGGATAATGGATTTGATTACTTCACTACAACCCTTACTATAAGTCCATTTAAAAATGCTCAAAAATTAAATGAAATAGGAAAAAAATTGTCTGAAGGCTCAAGTGTTAAATACTTGTTTTCTGATTTTAAAAAGAAAGAAGGATATAAACGCTCTATAGAATTATCAAAGGAATATAATTTATATAGACAAGATTATTGCGGATGTGTATTTTCAAAAAAACAAAGAGAACAGGAACTCATCAATAGAAATATTTAAAAATAAGTAACATATTGTTTACTAATTGTTAATAGTATTTTTTAAAAAAGGTGCTATAATAAAAATGTAGTAAGAATTAATAAGCTTTTAACAAGCATTACGCTTGTTTTAATAAAAGGGTTGAATTTATGAGATAAAAACACTAGGATGGGTACCTAGTGTTTTTTGTTATATTTATTTTTAAGGAGATTATTTATTATGACTTTACAACAACTTAGATATGTTGTTATGGTAGCAGAAAAAGGAACTATAAGTGAGGCTGCAAAGGCACTGTTTATATCTCAGCCTAGTCTTACTAATGCAATAAAGGAACTTGAAAATGAAATGCAAATAACAATATTTCAAAGAACTAACAAAGGTATAATAGTGTCTAGAGATGGAAATGAGTTTTTAGGTTATGCAAGACAGGTATTAGAGCAAAGTAATTTATTAGAGGAAAGATATTTAGGTGAAAAAAAAGAAAAACCACAATTTTCTGTATCAACACAACATTATTCTTTTGCAGTAAATGCTTTTGTAGATGTAATAAAAAAATATGAAAAAGCTCAATATGATTTTACATTAAGAGAAACTCAAACATATGAGATTATTCAAGATGTAAGTCAATTAAAAAGTGAAATAGGAATTTTATATCTTTCAAATCATAATAAAAGCATACTTATGAAAATAATAAAGCAAAACGGTCTTAAATTTCAATTGTTATTTGTAGCAAAACCTCATGTTTTTATAAGCTCAAAGCATCCACTTTCACAAAAAGAGGTTATTACATTAAAAGATCTTGAAAGTTATCCTTATTTATCTTTTGAACAAGGAGAATATAATTCATTCTATTTTTCAGAAGAAATTTTGAGTACCTTTGATAGAAAGAGAAACATAAAGGTTCGTGATAGAGCTACTTTATTTAATCTTGTAATAGGATTAAATGGTTATACAATTAGTTCTGGAGTTATAAGCAAAGAGCTAAATGGAGACAATATTATATCAAAGCCATTAGATGTGCAGGAATATATGGAAATAGGAATTATCACTAAAAAGGATATGATTATAAGCAAGTATGGTAAAAATTATATTGAAGCTTTAAGAAAATACATAGATGAGCAGAAAATCTAGGTACTTTTTACTTTTTAGGTATAGTTTTTAACTATATTAAACACATATTTTTTTGTATTTTTCATAACTGCCAAATGATTTTATAATAAGTTTAAAGAATTAACAGAAGCAAATTAGAAAAGGTAGGTATGATAAATGAAGAATTCAATAATAGGTTTTCCTAGAGTAGGAAAATTAAGAGAGTTAAAGTTTGCATCAGAAAAATATTTTAGACATGAAATAACTAAAGAAGAATTATTAAAGGTAGCGAAAGATCTTAGAAATGAACATTTTTCTTTTATAAAGAAACAAGGTATAGATTATGTACCATCTAATGATTTTTCTTTTTATGATGGAGTACTTGATACAGCATTTCTTATTAATGCAGTACCAGAGGAATACAAAAAATTAAATCTTGATGATTTAGATACATATTTTGCAGTAGCAAGAGGATATCAAGGAGAAAAAGGTGATGTATGTGCCCTTGCAATGAAAAAATGGTTTAATACAAATTATCACTATATAGTTCCTGAAATTTCAGATGATACAGAGTTAAAGCTTGCTAGTAATAAACCTTTTGAATTATATAAAGAAGCAAAAGAAGCAGGAATAGAAACAAAGCCAGTTGTGGTAGGACCATTTACATTTCTTAAGTTAGCTAAATATCGTGGAAGTAAGACTATTAAGGATTTTGTTTCTTCTGCAGCTGAAGCTTATAAACAAATATTAAAGAAATTCAATGATGAGGGTGTATCATGGGTACAAATAGATGAACCTATTTTAGTTACAGACTTAACAAAAGAAGATATAAATATATTTAAACAATTATATGAAAATATATTAAATGAAAAAGGAAACTTAAAGGTTTTACTTCAAACATATTTTGGTGATGTAAGAGATTGTTACAATGAAGTTGTAAGTTTAAGTTTTGATGGAATAGGATTAGACTTCTTAGAAGGTAAAAAGAATTTTGAATTATTATCAAAAAATAAATTCCCAGAGGATAAAATATTATTTGCAGGGGTTTTAAATGGAAAAAATATATGGAAATGTAATTATAAAAAGACACTAGATTTATTAAATGAAATAAATAAGTATGCAAAAAATGTAGTAATTCAAACATCATGTTCATTACTTCATGTACCTTATACATTAGACAATGAGCAAAAATTAGACAAGGAAGTTAAAAAATATTTTTCATTTGCAGTAGAAAAATTACAAGAACTTAATGAACTTAAAGTATTAGCTGAAGCATCTGATTTAGAGAATGAAAAAGCATTTAAGGATAATCAAGATATATTTACAAAAGAAAGAGTAGGACAAGATAAGGAAGTCCAAAATGCAGTTAAAAATTTAACAGAAGAGGATTTTAATAGAGATACTAAGAGATCTGAAAGAGAAAAAATTCAAAAGGAAGAATTTAAATTACCAATTTTACCTACAACTACAATTGGATCATTCCCTCAAACAAGAGAAGTAAAGAGCAACCGTAGTGCATTTAGAAAGGGAGAAATTGATAAGGCACAATACGATAAAGTTGTATATGGATTTATAGAAAAGTGCATAAAAGATCAAGAAGATATGGGTATTGATGTTTTAGTGCATGGTGAATTTGAAAGAAATGATATGGTAGAATTTTTTGGAGAAAACTTAGCAGGCTATGTATTTACTGAAAAGGCATGGGTTCAATCTTATGGTACAAGATGTGTAAAACCTCCAATTATATTTGGTGATATAAAACGTACAAAGCCTATGACAGTTGATTATATAAAATATGCTCAAAGTCTTACAAATAAGCCAGTTAAGGGAATGCTTACAGGCCCTGTTACAATTCTTAACTGGTCATTCCCAAGAGAAGATATTTCATTAAAGGAAATGGCATATGAAATAGGAATTGCTATAAGAGATGAAGTATGTGACTTAGAAAAGGCAGGAATTAAAATTATCCAAATAGATGAAGCAGCATTAAGAGAAAAATTACCAATACGTAAAGATGAATGGTATAGTGAATATTTAGATTGGGCAATACCAGCATTTAGATTATGTAATTCAAAAATAAAACCTGAAACTCAAATTCATACTCATATGTGTTATAGTGAATTTTCAGATATAATAAAGGCTATAGATAATATGGATGCTGATGTAATATCTTTTGAGGCATCAAGATCAAAGCTTACTATCCTTGATGATTTAAATAAAAATAATTTTGAAACTGAAGTTGGACCAGGAGTATATGATATTCATTCACCAAGAGTTCCATCAGTAGAAGAAATTGTTTCAGCACTCGAAAAAATGCTTAAGAAAATTGATAAAAATAAATTATGGGTTAACCCAGATTGTGGATTAAAAACAAGAGGAATAAAAGAAACTGATGCAAGTCTTAGAAATTTAGTTAAAGCTGCAAAAATTGTTAGAGAAAAATTATAAGAATAGAATAATTAATATTTATATAAAAAATGCGACCTTAAAGGCCGCATTTTTTTTATGCTATTAGAATAATAGGTTAATTAAACGTTGTCATAAACAAAAAAACGGTGTAAAATGAAAATAAAGTAATAAAATTTTAAAGGGGATGTAAGGATGAAAGGTAAAAAGATATTTTCTTTGTTAATTGCAGCAGCTGTAGTTTTTAGCAATGTTACTTTTATGCCTTTTAGTGAACAAGATACATATGCAGCTACAACAACTGAAGGTGATTTTTCATTAACTGGTGATACTTTAACTATTAAAAATGACTCAGATGTAATTGAAATGCAAGTATGTTCATCAGATATCCTTAAGGTTAATTATAAACCTAACGGAGAAGAAGATCCTGAAACAGAAGTTATTGACCCAGATAAAAAGTGGGATACTGGAAATATTATTTCAAGTGATTTGAAATCAGATCCAGCAGTAATTAAAACTGATAATATGACAGTTAAAATAAGTAAAGCTGATTTATCTGTATCAGTTTATAATTCATCAGGAAAATTGCTTCTTAAACAAGATAGCATAAAGGAAGCAAAAAGTGTTTCATTTACACATAATTCAGGAGAAAATTTTTATGGAATATCTGGATATGGCTGTGGAACAAGTGCTAATGATGGTTCACTTAGAAATAATAATAGCTATGATGTAACATGCGCAAGCCAAGGATGGGCAGGTGGCCCATTTACATGGAGTACTGGTGGTTATGGATTACTTGTAGATTCAGATGGTGGTAAAATAACAACTGGTGATACAACTTTAAGTTATTCTGGAATCTCTAAAAAAAATGCAGAATATTTTGTTATTGTAGGTAAACCTACAGAAATTATGAAAGGTTTATCAGAGGTTTCAGGAAGTGCACCAATGTATCCTAAATGGGCAATGGGATTTACTAATACCCAATGGGGCTGGCCAGGTTCAGGTACAGTAGAAGATCAAGTTAAAGATGTTATAGAAACTTACAGATCAAAGAATATTCCAATAGATAATTTCTGCTTTGACTTTGACTGGAAATATTGGGGCGTTCCAGAAATGGATAATGGTGAATTTACATGGAATGGTGACAATTTTCCAAGTGCAGCAAGTGGCAATTTGAAAAAATGGCAAGATGATAATGGAATACATTTTACAGGAATAATAAAGCCTAGAATATTTACAGGAAAAGAAGCAGGAAAAGATACTGCTCAATTTGCTGAAGCAACTAAAAATGGATATGTGTCAAAAACAGCACAAAAAGGTTCTGATTATTGTGCAGGTAAAGATTATGTATCAATAGATTATAGTACTCAAGAAGCTAGGGACTGGTGGTGGAGTAAATACGAAAAATCATTTGATTTAGGACTTCAAGGTTTTTGGAATGATGAAATTGACCATGATAATGGATATGGAAACTTTGGTAATATGAATGCTCAAAGGGCAATATATGAAGGACAAAGAAAATATACAAATGATGGTACTAGAGTATGGTCTATAAATAGAAATTTCTACTTAGGAGCTCAAAGATATTCTTATGGAGTATGGACAGGTGATATAGGCACAGGATTTGCAAGTATGAAAGGACAAGCTGGAAAGATGATTGCAGCAGCAAATCTTGGAGAAACTAAGTGGGGAATGGATACAGGTGGATTTAATGGTGGTGACCCATCACCTGAAAACTATGCAAGATGGATAGAATTTAGTGCATTTACACCAATATTTAGAGTGCATGGTCAAGACTGTAGATCAGCAGAACAAGCACCTAGTACAGGAAGATCTGCTACTCCTCGTTATCCATGGAAATTTGGAGATACTGCAGAAGCTGCAGCTAAAAATGCAATGCAACTTAGATATAGGTTAATACCTTATATATATAAATATGAATATGATGCATCAAATGGTGGTACAGGACTTATAAAACCACTTATGATGATGTATCCAAATGATTCTAATGTATCTTCAGAAGTATATTCATGGATGTTTGGTGATTATATGCTTGTATCACCAGTTTTAGATGAAGGTCAAACATCTAAAGATATTTATTTACCAGCTGGAAAATGGATAGATTATTCAAATGGTAAAGAATATGATGGTGGTCAAACTATAACAATAGATACTGATGCTACTACATGGAAGGATATTCCTATATTTATTAAACAAGGTGCAATAATACCTACTCAACAAGATGTAAATTATGTTGGTGAAAAGAAAATAACAAACATTAATCTTGATGTGTTCCCTGATGCTAAATCATCAAGCTTTGAATATTATGATGATGATGGACAAAGTTATGATTATGAAGATGGAAGTAATTTTTATAAGCAAAACCTAACAGTTTCTCCAAACAGTGCAGGTGATGGTATTACATTCAAAACAGCTAAGAAGGAAGGAACATATGACAGTGATTTAGAAACTTACACAGTTAAACTTCATGTTAAAAATGCAACTTCTGTAACTTGCAATGGAAAAGAACTTAAAAAGAGTGGTACTTTAGCTGGAATAGATACAGCTTCTGCTGGTACTTATTCTGTAGGAACAGATGATTTAGGTGAGGCTGTTTATATAAAAATAGATGCAGGGGATGTTACAACTCTTGATGTAAAGTGTGATGTACCTACAGCAGCACAACAATCTGCTACTGTATATGCTAAAACTTCAGCAGGCTCAGCAGACTTAGAATATAGTACTGATGGTGGTAACACATGGACTAATAAGGAATCTATGACTCAATCTTCTAATGCAGGATATTTACAAGCTGATATTAAGTATATTCCTGAAGGCGGTAATAACGTTAAGGTACGTTGTAATTTAGGTGATAACAATTACTTCCCATCAAAAGATGGTGTTGAATTAGATAGTGAAGAAACTATCTTTACAATTGGAAAAGATGGAAAATTAAAAACTGGTGCACCAGCTTCTAGTACTGCAACTTTATATATAGCTTCAACTGAAAGACCAGCTATTCAAGTGAAAGATGATAGTGGCTGGAGTGATGCAATGCTTCTTGATTCATATGGAACTGAAAAGGGACAATATTCTAAGTCAATATCATATGATGCTGATAATCCAAATGTAACTATTAGATATTCTACTGATAATGGAAAGACTTGGCTTCCATCTGATGATGGTACTACTATAACTACTGGAGACTTTATGAATGATTCTACTGGAAAAATAGTAGCAGGAAGACCAGATTGGGATAACTCAGTTATTCTTTATTATAAAGGTAGTGCAACAAATATTCATTGGAGACCATTAGGCGGTGGTGAAGATACATGGACTAAATCACCTGGAGATGTAATGGAACCAGCTGAAATAGATGGTTATTTAAAAATTACTTTAAATGTTGGAACAGCTACAGGAGCTGAAGTATGCTTTAATAAAAATGGAACTGCCTGGGATAATAATGGTGGTAAAAACTATACTATAAATATGGGTACTAATACTTTTGATAATGGTAAAATATCTGCTGGAGGCCCTAATGGTGGTGGCAGTGGTGAAGTAGTTACAGAAGGATTGACAATTACTTCAAGTATAAAAGGTGGAACTTACAATAAAGAGCAGACACTTAAATTAACTGCATCAGATAAAAATGCAACTATTTACTATACATTAGATGGTTCAGATCCTACAGAATCTAGTAGTGAATATTCAGAACCTATAAAAATTAGTAAAACTACAACAGTTAAATCAATTGCAGTAGATAAAAAAGGAAATAAATCTGCAATTAATATACAAAAGTATGTTATTGATGCTAGTATAATAGATCCACCTGTAGAAGAATTAACTAAAGTTACTCTTGAAGCTAGCAGTAAAAATGTAAATGTTGGAGATAAAATAAAATTAACAGCTACAGCAGATACTGATGATGAATCTGTTAAGTATGAATTTGGTTATTATGATGAAGATAGTGAATGGAATATTTTAAGTGAATATTCTTCAGATAACACATATTCATGGACAGTAAAAGATGAAGGAGAATATAATGTAATTGTAAAGGCAAAATCAGATGATGTAGATGAAATTGAAAGTGAAATTATTAAGATTACAGTTAAGAAGTCAGGAGGACAAACTTATCCTAAATTAAGTAAAGTTACAATAGCATCAAATACACAAACTGTTATAAAAGGTCAAGATGTAAAATTAACAGCTACTGTTAATACAGAAGATCCAACAGTTGAATATTCTTTTGGATATTATGATGATAATAATAAGTGGCATCAATTAAGAGATTATACATCATCACCTTCATATATATGGACTACTACAGATGCAGGTACATTTGAAATTGTTGCTAAGGCTAAATCAGAAGAGGTTTCAGCAATTGATAGTTCTAGTATATCTGTCTTGGTAAATGAACCAGGAGGAGAAAATCCTGATCCTGAAGAATCATTAAAATTAGTTAAAATTGTTTCAAATAAAGATTCTATAAAAGTTGGAGATGTAGTTACATTTACAGCAACTACAAATTATGATGATGGTTCAGTACAATATCAGTTTGGATATTACGATAAAAATAACAATTGGAAGGTTCTTAAGCAATATTCATCAAGCAATGTATTTGAATGGACATCTGGTGAAGTAGGAACATTTGATGTTTATGTAAGGGTAAAGTCAGATAATGTTACAAAACCAATAAAATCAGAAGAATCTGTAAAAGTTACTGTAGCAAATAAAGAAAGTGAAGATCCTAAACCTGATACTTTTGATAATAATAGTTTAGGATTAATAATGGTTTTATTATTGTTATCAGGTGCAACTGTTACATCATTAAGGAAAAATAAAAGAATTTAAAATTAAAAGATAATAAAAATAAAGTGTGTCATTAATTTTAAAGTGGCACACTTTTTTTGTACAAATTAAAACAAAAAATTGTAATGTATTGTAAAAAAACTTGTAAGAAGGTAAAATGGTAGATAGACGTAGTATAAAAAGGAGCATAATAATTTAAGGAGGTAAAGCTAAAAAAATATTTTTTAATTAGGGGGAAATTTAATATGAAATCTAAGAAAATATTTTCGTGGATTATTGCAGCTACTGTTATATTTAGTAATATTACTATTATACCAAGTAATACTGAAATTGCTTATGCCACAAGTAAAGATGGTAACTTTACTTTAAATGGAGACACCTTAACCATTAAAAGTGGTTCAGATGTAATCGATGTACAAGTATGTGAAGACAATATATTAAGGGTCAATTATAAGCCAAATGGTCAGGAAGATGAAGATACAGAAGTTCTTGATTCTAATCAAAAGTGGGGCAAGGCAAAAATAACAAAAAGTGATTTAGACTCAGATACTGTAGTATTAGAAACTGAAGCTATGACAGTAAAAATAGGGAAATCAGATTTATCATTATCAGTATATGATTCTTCTAAAGGTCTTCTTGTTAGACAATCTAAGCTAAGTACCGGTTCAATTTCATTTAGCCATAATTCTGGAGAAAACTTTTATGGAATAACTGGATATTCTAATGGTACAAATGCTACTGATGGAACAATAAGAAATAATGGACAATTTAATGTGGAAAGTGGAAGCCAAGGTTATGCTGGTGGTCCATTTGTTTGGAGTAATGGAGGATATGGATTACTTGTAGATTCTGATGGGGGTAAGATAACAACAGGTGATAATACTTTAGAGTATTCTGGAATATCCAAAAAAGATGCTGAATATTTTATTATAGTTGGTGATCCTGAAACTATAGCAAAAGGTCTTTCAGAAGCTTCTGGAAAAACTCCAATGTACCCTAAATGGGCAATGGGATATACTAATACTCAATGGGGATGGCCAGGAACAGGTACAGTAGAAGATCAAGTTAAAGATGTTATAGAAACTTACAGATCTAAAAATATTCCTATAGATAATTTTTGCTTTGACTTTGACTGGAAAGAATGGGGAAAATTAAGTGACTATGGTGAATTTACATGGGATTCTACAGATTTCCCAAGTGCAGCAAGTGGTGAGTTGAAGAAATGGCAAGAAGAAAATGGTATGCATTTTACAGGTATTGTAAAGCCTAGAATATTTACAGGAAAAGAAAATGGAAAAGATACTGCAGAATATGCTGCAATGAAAGCTGGAGGATTTATAAATTCGAGAGGTGAACGTGGTAGTGATTATTGTGCTAGTAAGGATTATGTTCCAATAGATAATTCAACTCAAGCTGGAAGAGACTTTTGGTGGGATTGTACAAGTAGAGCATTTGAGAAAGGATTATACGGATATTGGAATGATGAAATAGATCATTGTAATGGTTTTGGAAATTATGATAACCTTTATCTTCAAAAAGCTCAATATGAAGGTCAAAGAAAATATACAAAGGACCAAACTAGAGTATGGTCTATAAACAGAAGTTTCTATTTAGGTGCTCAAAAGTATGCTTATGGTGTATGGACAGGTGATATAGCTTCAGGATATGAAACGATGAAAGGACAAGCAGGTAAGCTTATTGCAGCAGTAAATTTAGGCCAAAATAAATGGGGAATGGATACTGGAGGATTTACTCAAGATCCAGTTGATGATGAAAACTATGCAAGATGGATTGAATTTAGTGCATTTACTCCAATATTTAGAACACATGGTGAGTGTTGTGCTAAGAGTGATTCTGTACCAAGATATGGTGGTGCTAAAGTAGGAAAAGATAGAAAAACTCGTTATCCTTGGGTATATGGAACTACAGCAGAAGCAGCAGCAAAGGATGTTATGCAACTTAGATATAGACTTGTTCCTTATATTTATAAATATGAGCATGATGCATATGAAGGAGGAACTGGTATTGTAAAAACTTTAATGATGCAATATCCTAATGATCCTAATGTATCACAAGAAATGTATTCTTGGATGTTTGGTGATTATATGCTTGTTTCACCAGTACTTGATAAAGGACAAACTGAAAAAGAAATTTATTTACCTGCAGGAAAATGGATTAATTATGCAGATGGAACAGAATACGAAGGTGGTCAAAAAATCACAGTAAAAACAGATGATAAAACATGGAAAGACGTACCACTATTTATAAAAGAAGGAGCAATTATTCCTTCACAAAAGAATATTAATTCAATTGCAAAGGATACAGCAGATGTAGATCAAATTAATTTAAATGTATTCCCATCAGCAAAGAAGACAACATTTGAATACTATGATGATGATGGAGAAACTTATGATTATGAAGAAAATAGCAATGTATTTAAACAAGAATTGTCAGTAGCTCCAAATGGTAGCGGTATATCATTTAAAACAGCTAAAAAAGAAGGAACTTATGAAACACCTGTAAAATCATATGTTGTAAAACTTCATGCAAAAAATATAGGTGATGTTACTTGTAATGGAAAGTCACTTACTAAGGTAGCAACTTTAGAAGGTATAGAAAATGCAAAAGAGGGAAGTTATGCTATTGGTAAGGATACTTATGGAGAAGCTGTGTATGTAAAAATTGCAGCAGGTGATGTTAATACTATTGATGTTGAGTGTGATACTCCAGAAGCACCAGAGCAATCTGCTACAGTATATGCTAAAACTTCAGCTGGTTCTGCTGATTATGAATACAGTACAGATGATGGAGAAACTTGGAGTAAAGGTGAAGCAATGACTCAATCATCTAATTCTGGTTACTTACAAGCAAACTTTAAGTATAAATTAACATCTGGTGAAAATGTAAAATTCCGTTATAAAGTTGATGGAACATATTATCCATCTAAAGAAGGTGTAGAACTTTCAAATGAAAAGGATAAGTTTACAATAGGAAAAGATGGTAGTGTTAAAAATGGTGCACCATCTGTAACTAGTGCTAATATTTATATAGAATCAAACAAAACACCAGTAATTCAAGTTAAAGATGATATGGGGTGGGGAGATGCAATTCCTCTTGATGTATATGGTACTGAATCTGGACAATATGCAAAAACTATATCTTATGATTCTGATAATGATAGTGTTTCTGTAAGATATTCAACAGATGGTGGGAAGACTTGGCTTCCTTCTGAAGATGGTTCAAATGTTACTGCAGGTGACTTTATGGTAGATGGAAAAAATATAGTAGCTGGAAGACCAAATTGGGATAACTCAGTTATTCTTTATTATAAAGGTAGTGCAACAAATATTCATTGGAGACCATTAGGTGGCGGTGAAGATACATGGACTAAGTCTCCTGGAGATGTAATGGAACCAGCTGAAATAGATGGTTATTTAAAAATTACTTTAAATGTTGGAACAGCTACAGGAGCTGAAGTATGCTTTAATAAAAATGGAACTGCCTGGGATAATAATGGTGGTAAAAACTATACTATAAATATGGGTACTAATACTTTTGATAATGGTAAAATATCTGCTGGAGGCCCTAATGGTGGTGGCAGTGGTGAAGTAGTTACAGAAGGATTGACAATTACTTCAAGTATAAAAGGTGGAACTTACAATAAAGAGCAGACACTTAAATTAACTGCATCAGATAAAAATGCAACTATTTACTATACATTAGATGGTTCAGATCCTACAGAATCTAGTAGTGAATATTCAGAACCTATAAAAATTAATAAAACTACTACAGTTAAATCAATTGCAGTAGATAAAAAAGGAAATAAATCTGCAATTAACATGCAAAAATATGTTATTGATACTAGTATAGTAGATCCAGAGGACCCAGATACACCAGAGGATCCAGATACACCAGAGGATCCAGATACACCAGAGGACCCAGATACACCAGAGGATCCAGATACTCCAACAGAAGATGAACTAAGTGAAGTTACTCTTAAGGCTAGTAGTAAAAATGTAAAGGTTGGAGATAAAATAAAATTAACAGCTACAGCAGATACTGATGATGCATCTGTTAAATATGAATTTGGTTATTATGATGAAGACAATGATTGGAATACTTTAAGAAAATATTCTTCATCTAACACATATTCATGGACAGTAAAAGAGGCTGGAAAATATAATGTAGTTGTAAAAGCAAAATCAGATAATGTTGATGAAATTGAAAGTAATGTTTGTACAATAACAGTAAAAGAAGAATCAGATGTTCCAGAAGATGAAAAATTAGAATCAGTTGAACTTTCTGTTAATAAAACTTCTGTTAAGGTAGGAGATAAGATTGTTCTTATAGCAACTTCCAACTATGATGATGGTTCTAATATATATCAATTTGGATACTATGATTCAAAAAATAACTGGACAAGTATAAATTCTTATTCAAGTGATGATACTTTTGCATGGACTCCTGAAAAGGAAGGAACATATAACCTTTGTGTAAGAGTAAAATCAGATGATGTTACTTCTGCAATTAAAAGTGATAAAATTAAAGTTAAGGTTTCTGCAAAAAGTGATGATCCAAGTGAACCATCAAGTGGAGATACAAACAAAGTATTAGGCTTAATTGCTGTTATGTCAGTAGCAGCTATAACATTATTTAGAAGAAAGAAAAATGCATAAATAAATATTATTTTTAGTCTGCTTTAAAAAACAGTAAAAAATAAAGGCAATATTATTTTGTTTCAGCAATGATATTGCCTTTTATTTTAAGAAAATAATGTATAAGTCTGATATAATATATTTAATAATTATAAAAGGGGAGAAAATATGGATATAATAATTGAAAATAGCAATCTTAAGGTTAAAGCTAATACTCATGGTGGTGAAATGATTTCACTTATTGGAAAAAAGTCGAATCAAGAATACATATGGAGAGGATTACCTTTTTGGTGGAAGATATATTGCCCAACTCTTTTCCCTGTTATAGGAAAAGTTAAGGGTTTTAAATATAAGTATGATGGAAAAGAATATTTTATGCCAGAGCATGGTTTTGCAAGCAAGGCTAAGTTTAAATTACTTAATAAGTTAGAGGATGAAGTAGCATTCGAACTTAAAAGTAATGAAGAAACAGAAGGAATATATCCTTTTAAGTTTTCATTAATTACAAAGTATAAATTGAAAGATAACAAGGTGATTATTTCATTTAATGTGAATAATTTAGATAGTAAAGATATGTATTTTTCAATAGGATCACATCCAGCTTTTAAATGTCCTATGTACGGAGCAGAGGATTCTTTAGAGGATTACTATATAGAATTTGAAAAAGTAGAAAACACATCTAAAATGGAAATGAATTCAAATGATTTTTTGACTGGTAATAGGATAAAATACTTAGAAAATTCCAAGAGCATAAATATTTCACAAGAAACATTTAAAGATGGAACAATTATTTTAGATAATTTAAAGTCAAATTTTATAGAATTAAAGTCTAAAAAGCACAATAGAAGCATTAAAGTTAATTTTGAAAAATTTAAAATGTTTTCTATATGGGCACCTGATAAAGATGCTAGTTTTGTATGTTTAGAACCATGGATGGGACATGCAGATTATGAAAATTTTAATGGTGAAATTAAAGATAAAGAAGGTGTTATAATGTTAAAGTCTAATGAGCAATTTAATATAAGTTATTATATTGAAATTAATGAATAAAATATTTTCATTGTGTCTTACATATATAAAATGATATAATAATAATGACACTAAATTTTAGTATAAATATACAAATGATATAAAAGAAAGGGGTATTATTAATATGAATTTTTCAAATGGTGATCAAAATTTAGGGCAAAAGTTGGATGTTGTAAACTCAATGTCTGATGGCAATTCAGAATTTCAAATTTTAGAAATTAACAAATTGGAAGGTTCAATGAGCGTAAGCCAGGCTTCTGATTTGCAATTAGCTGAACAAAAAGGCCTTAAAGCTAGGTATGTAAGAATAATAATGAACAATAGTGTAATAAAAACAGAAGCAGGAGCATTATATTATTATATTGGAAATATCGAATCACAAACTAAAGTAGGAGGTGTAGGGGGCTTCTTAAAGAAATCTATAGCTGGTGGCTTAACTGATGAAAAAGCATTAAAGCCTATGTATGGAGGAACTGGAGAAGTATGGCTTGAACCTTCATTTAAGCATTACATACTTTTAGAACTTAAAAATGAAGAAATTATAGTAGATAAAGGAATGTTTTATTGTTGTTCTGGTGGAGTAGATGTTAGAACAGTATCTCAAAAAAATATAAGTTCTGCACTTCTTGGGGGAGAAGGAATATTCCAAATAGGACTTAGCGGTACAGGTGTTGTAGTTTTAGAATCATTAGTTCCAAAAAATGAAATAATAAGATATGATATAAATCAAGGACAAGTAATAAAGGTAGATGGAAATTTTGCTATTGCAAGAACAGCTGGAATTCAATTCTCAGTAACTAAATCTGATAAGGGATTATTTGCTAGTGCAATGAATGGAGAAGGATTGTTAAATACATTTACAGGACAAGGTTCTGTATGGCTTGCACCAACAATACCTGTTTATAGTAGAATAAATATGGGGCTTGCAGGAATGCTTAATAATGCTTCATCTAATAATAAGTAAAAGCAGTATGGAGAATAAAATTTCTTTTGAAATTTTATTCTCTTTTTTAAAATAGTGATTTTAGTATTTTGACAAAATTTTCAATATAGTATCCATACAGATCAAATTGCAGCAGTAGTAGAAGAAAATTCTGTTATGGCAGAAGAAAGTTCTGCTAGTAGTGAAGAACTTGAATCACAGGCAGCTCGTTTACAAGAATTGATTGCAGTATTTAAATTATATGTTAAAGAATTGAATTAACTTATTCACGTTTAACATTGTAATGAATATAAGAAAAAATATTAGATGTAAGTTTATATAAATAAGCAAAGTGTGTTGTTTTGTGTAAATTAATCATGAAACAACGCACTTTTTATATTTTTATTGCTAAAATAAGTATAAAGTTTTAGAATAATTTATATGAAATACTTTTATAAATATATAATCCAAAAAAGTCATTTGAAAGGTCGTAGATAAAATGTCAAGTTATAGTGTATTTTTACCAAGTTATAGTGTAGGAATTGATTGTTATAAGGAAATACCATATGTTACAAGAAAATATGGTAAAAAAGCAGTTGTTATAGGTGGTAAAACTGCTATGAAAAAGGCTAAGGATAAGATTCTTGAGGGAATAAAAAATTCTGATATAGAAATACTAGATTTTGTATGGTTTGGTGGAGATTCATCTTATGAAAATGTTGAAATGCTAAAGAAAAATCCAAAGGTAATGGAAGCTGATATGCTTTTTGCAGTAGGCGGTGGACGTGCCTGTGATACAGTTAAGACTTTAGCTGATATGGAAGATAAGCCATTTTTTACTTTCCCAACATTAGCATCTAACTGTGCATCATGTACAGCTATCACTGTTATCTATAACAGTAATGGGGCATTTAAAGAATACTATTATATGAAGCAACCTGCATATCATACATTTATTAATACAAGTATTATTGCAGATTCGCCTAAAAAGCTATTTTGGGCTGGAATAGGAGATGCTTTGTCAAAAGAATGTGAAGTACTATTTGCAAGTAGAGATAAGTTTATGTACCATACTCCATTAATGGGTGCATGTATAGCAAAGATGTGTACAGATCCATTAGTTCAATATGGTAAAAAAGCTCTAGAAGATTGTGAAAAGTGTAATCCTTCTTTTGAACTTGAACAGGTAGCTCTTGATATTATTATATCTACAGGAATTGTTTCAAATTTTGCAACACATGAAGCACAAAAGGACCCTAAGGATAATTATTATTATAATAGTTCTCTTGCTCATTGTGTATATTATGGTTCATCATTAATTCCAGAATGTGAAAAGCACTTACATGGAGAAATAGTTTCTTTTGGAGTTTTATGTCTTTTAACATATGATAATCAAATTGAACAAAGAGATAGAATACTAGAATTTAACAAGAGTATTGGCCTTCCAATAACATTAGAGGAAATTGGAATGACAAAGGAGGATTTACCTAAGGTAGCTAAGAAAGCTTCAACAGTTGTTGAATGGAGCTATGTACCAGGTAATCCAACAGAAGAAAAATTTATTAAAGCTATTTTAGATACTAACGAAGCAGGACTTAAAGCAAAATAGTATAAATAATTATTCATTATGGTATAATCATTATTATTTAAAATAATAATAGGTGGTATGTAATGAAAGAAATAAAGCTTATAGTTAAAAATGAATATGTAAAAAAGTATCAAAATAAGTATCCTTTAATATTAGAGGAAGCTGTTAAAAATCCAGGAGCACTACAAAATGAAGGTGATATTGTAGTGCTTTTAGATGATAAGCAAAATTTTATAGGTAGAGGATATTATGGAAAGCAAAACAAAGGTTGTGGCTGGATTTTAAGTAATAGTAAAAAGAGCAATTTTGATTTTAAATTCTTTTATGATAAATTAAGAAATGCCTTTTCTAAAAGACTTAAATTTTATCACTCAAGAAGTACTAATGCCTTCAGGGTATTTAATGGTGAAGGAGATGGAATTGGTGGTCTTACAATTGACTATTTTGATGAATATTATCTTATAACATGGTATAGCAGAGGAATTTACAAATTTAAAGACCATATAATTAAAAGTATAAAAGCTCTTGTTTCTTTTGATGGTATATATGAAAAGAAAAGATTTGATAACAATGGAATGGTAATAGAAGAAGATAGTTTTTATATAGGAAAAAGAGCAAAGGAACCTATTATAGTTAAAGAAAACAATGTAAATTTTGCAGTGTATTTAAATGATGGAGCTATGGTTGGTGTATTTTTAGATCAAAAGGATGTAAGAAAATCTATAAGAGATCATTATTCTAAAGGCAAAAGAGTTTTAAATACATTTTCTTATACAGGTGCTTTTTCTATGGCAGCTGCAAAAGGTGGTGCTATAACTACAAGTGTTGACCTTGCAAGTAGAAGTCTTGAAAAAACAACTGAAAATTTTAAAATAAATAATATAGATGTAAACAATCATCAAATTATAGTACAAGATGTGTTTTTATATTTTAAAGAAGCAAAAAAGCAAAATAAGAAATTTGATGTTGTAATTTTAGATCCACCAAGTTTTGCTACGTCAAAAGAAAATAAATTTAGCGCATCAAAAGATTATAAAAATTTAGTAAAATCAGCTATAGATATTACTGAAGCAGGAGGAGTTATTGTATGCTCTACTAATTGTGCTTCGTTTAATATGGATAAATTTAAAAGATTTATAGATGAAGCTTTTATAGAAAAGGAAAAGCATTATGGAATATTAGAAGAACATACTTTGCCAGATGATTTTGTAGTTACTGATAAATTTAAAGAAGGAAATTATCTTAAAGTTGTTTTTGTTAAGATATTAAGCTAAATAGTTTTATTTTTTGCAGATGTCGAATTTTATGGTATAATTCACAAAGGTGACAAAAATATATATTTAGAAAGGATTTTGTATAATGATAAAGGAACAGATTTGCATTTTAATTACTATTGTAGCTTATCTTCTAATTGTTCTTGGAATAGGAGTTTATTGTTCTAAAAAGAATAATTCTGTAGATGATTTTTATTTAGGTGGAAGAAAGCTTGGACCATTTGTAACAGCAATGAGTGCAGAAGCATCAGATATGAGTAGTTGGCTTCTTATGGGACTTCCAGGAGTTGCATATCTTTCTGGAATAGCTGATGCATCATGGACTGCCATTGGTTTAGCAATTGGAACATATGTAAATTGGCTTATAGTAGCAAAAAGAATTAGATGCTATTCTCATATAGCAGGAAATTCAATAACTATACCAGATTTTTTCTCTAGAAGATATAGAGATAATAAAAATATTCTAATGTGTATTTCAGCAGTTATAATTATAATATTCTTTATTCCATATACAGCTTCAGGTTTTGCAGCATGTGGTAAGCTTTTTAGCAGTCTTTTTGGAATAGATTATGTATTAGCCATGATAATAAGTGCTATAGTTATTTTAGGATATACAACAATGGGAGGCTTTTTAGCTGCTAGTACAACAGATTTTATTCAAAGTATTATAATGACAATTGCCTTAATTGTTGTATTAGTATTTGGTATACATTCTGCTGGAGGTATGGATGCAGTAATAAGTAATGCTCAAAGTTTACCAGGATATTTAAACTTAACAGAAACAATTAATTCAGCAACTGGTGTTTCTTCAAGTTATGGAATAGTTACAATAATATCAACACTTGCATGGGGCCTTGGATATTTTGGTATGCCACATATATTACTTCGTTTTATGGCTATTGAAGATAAAGATAAATTAAAATTATCAAGACGTATTGCTTCAGGCTGGGTAGTAGTTTCATTAGCAGTTGCTGTATTTATTGGTGTAATAGGACTTGCTATGTCAAAGGCAGGTGTAATACCTGTACTTGAAGGTTCAAATTCAGAAACTATTATTGTAAAAATTGCGGATGCATTAAGCCATAATGGTATATTTGCAGCACTTGTTGCAGGAATAATATTGGCTGGAATTTTGGCATCAACTATGTCAACAGCAGATTCACAACTTCTTGCAGCTTCATCAAGTGTTTCACAAAATATCTTTAGAGGTGTATTAAAAATAGATATTTCAGAAAAAACAGCTCTTATAATTGCTCGTATTTCTGTTGTTATTATATCTATAATTGCTATATTTATAGCAATAGATCCTAATAGTTCTGTATTTAATATAGTATCATTTGCTTGGGCTGGATTTGGTGCAGCCTTTGGACCAGTTGTATTATTTGCGCTATTTTGGAGACGTTCAAATAAGTGGGGAGCATTTGCAGGAATGTTATCTGGTGGAGTAATGGTATTTGTATGGAAATATTTAATAAAACCTATTGGTGGTATATTTAATATTTATGAACTATTGCCAGCATTTATAGTTGCATGTATTGCAATAATAGTTGTAAGTTTAATTACAGAAGCGCCATCAGAAGAAATTACAAAAGAATTTGATGAAGTAAAGGCTAAAATGGCTAATAATAAATAAAAAAAATAAAGACTCATGATTTTAATTAATCATGAGTCTTTATTTTTTTATTTAAAATATATTTAACATAGATTTAACGAAAGAAGGTCTTTGAAATTAACATTGTTTCTATATATTAATTACTGTAATAAAAATATATTTGGAGGCAAGAAAAATGAAAAAGATTTTATGTACATTATTAAGTTCTGCAATTTTAATGGGGGCTCTTGCAGGATGTGGAAGCAGTTCAGGCTCAGGAAGTGGAAGTAGTAATAATGGATTTGATAAACAAAATGAAATAACAGTTGTATCAAGAGAAGATGGTTCAGGAACAAGAGGAGCTTTTATTGAACTTTTTGGAGTTGAAGAAAATAAGGTTGATAAAACAACAGAGAATGCAAGTATAACAAATAATACATCTGTAATGATGACAACTGTTCAAGGAGATAAATATGCCATTGGTTATGCATCTCTTGGTTCATTAAATGATAGTGTAAAGAAAATAAAAGTAGATGGAGTAGAAGCTACAGCAGAAAATATAAAAAGTGGCAGCTATAAAATAGCAAGACCCTTTAACATTGCAGTAAAAGATAATTTAAGTGAAGTTTCAAAAGATTTTATTGACTATATATTAAGTAAAGAAGGACAAGATGTTGTTGAGAAAAATGGTTATATAAAAGTAGATGATGCAAAAGCATATGAAGGTAAAAAACCTTCAGGAAAAGTTGTTGTTGCAGGTTCATCATCAGTATCACCAGTAATGGAAAAATTAAAAGAAGCATATTTAGCTGTTAATACTAATGCTGAAATAGAAATACAAACAAGTGATTCAACAACTGGAGTAACCGGCGCAATAGATGGAATATGTGATATTGGAATGGCTTCAAGAGACTTAAAAGATAGTGAAACATCTAAAGGTGTAAAAGCAATAAAAATAGCTATGGATGGAATTGCAATAATAGTTAATAAGGATAATGATATTGAAGATATATCAAAAGATGCAGTCAAAAAAATTTATACTGGCGATATAACAGAATGGTCAGAAGTAAAATAGTGTAAAGAAAAATTAGCGATATTTAAACTTAATTTAACATAGAATTAACATAAGACTATCATGGAATTAACTTTCTTATTATATATTAAATTCGAGAGGTAAAACTTTTTATACGGAGGCAATATATAATGAAAAAAGTATTAGGAATCTTTAGTGGGATAGTCTTTATGTCTTATGTTTTTGTTCTGACAGGTTGTAGCAAACAAGATAAATTTTCTAATATAAATCCTGTTACAGTAGTATCAAGAGAAGATGGATCTGGAACAAGAGGAGCATTTGTTGAACTTTTTGGAGTTGAAGAGAAAGATTCAAATGGAAATAAGAATGATAATACTACAGTAGAAGCAAGTATTACAAATAACACATCTGTTATGATGACAACAGTTCAAAGTGATATATATGCAATTGGATATACATCTCTTGGAGCATTGAATGATAGTGTTAGAGCATTAAAGATTGATGGAGTAGAACCTACTGCAAAAAATATAAAAAATAACACTTATAAATTATCACGACCTTTTAATGTAGTCATATCTAAAGAAACAACTAAAGAGGCTCAGGATTTTATAGATTTTATATTAAGTTCTGATGGACAAGCTATAGTTTCTAATAGTGGGTATGTACCAGTAGAAAGTGAAAATGAGTATGAAAAGAAAGATCTTTCAGGAAAAGTAGTAATTGCAGGCTCATCATCAGTGTCACCAGTAATGGAAAAACTTAAAGAAGAGTATGAAAAAATTAATCAAGGTGTAAAGATAGAAATTCAAACAAGCGATTCTACAACAGGAATAACAAGTGTTAAAGAAGGTATATGTAATATAGGAATGACGTCAAGAGATTTAACAGATAACGAATCATTAAGTGGCATTAAATCTTTAAAAATAGCTATGGATGGAATTGTTGTTATTGTTAATAAAGACAATGATTATGAAAATTTATCATCAGAGGATGTAAAAAAAATATATATAGGTGATGCTCTTCATTGGGCTGATTTTTAAAATCATAAAAAATAATTATCAAGATATTTTATAAAAATTTCTTGATAAAGGAGAAGCGTATGGGAAAATTTAAAGAAAAAATAATGAAAAACGTATTTTTAGCAGCAGCATGTACATCCATTGTAGCAGTACTTTTAATATGCGTATTTCTATTTTACAATGGTATACCTGCTATGAAGGAAATTGGTTTTTTGAATTTCTTGACAGGTACAACATGGAAACCTAAAAATGACGTTTATGGAATACTTCCTATGATACTTGGAAGTATATATGTAACAATAGGAGCAATAATAATTGGAGTACCTATTGGAATACTTACAGCAGTATTTATGGCAAGGTTTTGTCCTAAGAAATTTCATAAAGTAATAAAACCTGCAATAGATTTACTTGCAGGAATTCCATCAGTAATTTATGGATTTTTTGGACTTACAGTTCTTGTGCCATTTATAAGAAATTATATTGGCGGTAATGGTAGTGGAATACTTACAGCATCAGTTCTTCTTGGAATTATGATACTTCCAACTATTATTAGTGTATCAGAAGCATCTATTAATTCAGTACCAAACAGTTATTATGAAGGTGCTTTAGCACTTGGTGCAACTCACGAAAGAAGTGTATTTTGTGCAGTACTTCCAGCTGCTAAATCTGGAATAATGGCTGGTGTAATACTAGGAATAGGAAGAGCTATAGGTGAAACAATGGCAGTAATTATGGTTGCTGGAAATCAGGCAAGAATTCCAACAGATATATTAAAGGGTGTAAGAACACTTACTGCAAATATAGTACTTGAAATGGGATATGCTACAGATTTACACAGAGAAGCATTAATTGCAACGGGCGTTGTATTATTTATCTTTATCCTTATTATAAATTTTGCATTTGCAATGGTTAAAAGGAGGCAGAAAAATTAATGGAGCATGTTAATGAAAAAGTTGAAATTAAGCAGATTAATAAGCATACTCTTAAGCAAAAATTAATGTCATACAAAAGAACACCAGGGTCATTTATAGTGTTACTTTTGGTATTATTATCTGCAATTATTACAATAGGTGTTCTTGGATTTTTAATAGCATATATATTAATTAAAGGTGTGCCATATTTAACTGGAAGCTTATTTTCATTTACATATACATCAGATAATGTTTCAATGATGCCTTCAATAATTAATACTATATTAATTACATTTTTGTCAATAATAATAGCAGTGCCTATTGGAATGTTTTCTGCTATATATATGGTCGAATATGCAAAGAAAGGTAATAAAATAGTAGCAGCAGTAAGGCTTACAGCGGAGACATTAACAGGAATACCATCAATAGTATATGGACTTTTTGGAATGTTATTTTTTGTAACAACATTAAAACTTGGTTATTCTATTCTTGCTGGTGCATTTACTTTAGCTATTATGGTTTTACCAGTAATTATGAGAACTACAGAAGAGGCACTTCTTTCCGTACCTGATTCTTATAGGGAAGGAAGCTTTGGACTTGGAGCAGGAAGACTTAGAACAGTGTTTAGAGTTGTTCTTCCTAGTGCAATTCCAGGAATTTTATCAGGAATTGTATTATCAGTAGGAAGAATAGTTGGTGAAACAGCAGCTCTTATTTATACAGCAGGAACTGTAGCAAATCTTCCAAGCAGTCTTTTATCTTCAGGAAGAACACTTTCTGTTCATATGTATTCACTTTCAAGTGAAGGACTTCATACAAATGAAGCTTATGCAACAGCAGTTGTTTTGTTAGTGATAGTAATGATTTTAAATTTTGTATCATCTTTTATTGCAAAGAAGATAGGTAAAAAAGGAGAATAGTATGGATAAATTTAACGTAAAAAACTTAGATTTATATTATGGCGACTTTAAGGCGTTAAAAGATATAAATATAGATATTAAGTCAAATGAAATAACAGCATTTATCGGACCATCTGGATGTGGTAAATCTACTTTCTTAAAAACATTAAATAGAATGAATGATTTAGTTGAAGGATGTAAAATAGTTGGAAAAGTAAACCTTGATAATGAGGACATATATGGAAATATGGATGTTAATGTTCTTAGAAAAAGAGTAGGAATGGTTTTTCAGAAACCTAACCCATTTCCAATGAGTATATATGATAATATAGCTTTTGGACCAAGAACACATGGTATAAAATCTAAGGCAAAATTAGATGAAATAGTAGAAAGATCATTAAGAGGTGCAGCAATTTGGGATGAACTTAAAGACAGATTAAAAAAGAGTGCTCTTGGTTTATCTGGTGGTCAGCAACAAAGACTTTGCATCGCAAGGGCACTTGCAGTAGAACCTGAAGTAATTCTTATGGATGAACCAACATCAGCTCTTGATCCTATTTCTACATCTAAAATTGAAGATTTAGTAATAGAATTAAAAGAAAAATATACTATAGTAATGGTTACTCATAATATGCAACAAGCTACTAGAATATCTGACAAAACTGCATTTTTCTTAATGGGACAAATTGTAGAATATGATGAAACAGAAAAATTGTTCTCTATGCCAAGAGATAAGAGAACAGAGGATTATATAACAGGGAGGTTCGGTTAAAATGAGAAACAGATTTGACAGACAATTAAAGCAGTTAAATGATGAACTAATTGAAATGGGAGATTTAATACAGGATGCTATAAGAAATGCTGTATCTGCACTTATTACAAGAGATGCTGAAAAAGCAAAGGTAGTTATTAAGTCTGACAATGATATAGATGATAAAGAAAGAGAAATAGAAGCGTTATGCTTAAAACTTTTAATGCAGCAGCAACCAGTAGCTAAAGATTTACGAATAATATCATCAGCTCTTAAAATGGTTACTGACATGGAAAGAATAGGTGATCAAGCTAGTGATATTGCTGAAATAACAGTTACTTTAAGTCAGTTTGAATATATAAAAAAACTTGACCATATAGAGCAAATGGCAAAGGAAACAATGCTTATGCTTATGAACTGTTTAGAGGCTTTTGTAAATAGAGACATAGATATGGCCCATAAGGTAATATCACATGATGATATTGTTGACGAGTTATTTGCAAAGGTAAAAAGAGAATTAGTTCTTTTAATAAATGAAGATGTAAACAATGGTGAACAAGCGGAAGATTTCTTAATGATTGCTAAATATTTTGAGCGTATAGGAGACCATGCAACAAATATTGCTGAGTGGGTAATATTTTCTATAAGTGGTGAGCATGAATAAATTCTATGATTTTTGTAAGGCCTAATTTTAAAGAATTAGGTCTTATTTATGATATAAACACTAAATAGTGTTAAAATATATAAAAAGGAAATAATATGAGGTGAAAAAAATTGGCATCAATATATGTTGTTGAAGATGATGAAAATATAAGGGAGATAGAAACATTTGCACTAAAAAATAGTGGATATACTGTAACTGCTTTTGAATGTGCAAAGGATTTTTACAGTAAAATTGCATCTAAAGTACCTAATCTTGTTATTTTAGATATTATGCTTCCAGATGAAGATGGACTTGAAATTTTAAGAAAGCTTAGAAATAGACCTGAAACAAAAAAAATGCCTATAATTCTTGTTACTGCAAAAACAACAGAAATAGATAAGGTTAAAGGATTAGATTTAGGAGCTGATGATTATTTAACTAAGCCTTTTGGCGTCATGGAAATGGTATCTAGGGTAAAAGCACTTTTAAGAAGAAGCATAGATATGTCAGAAGAAAAATTCTTGTCTTATGGAAGTATATTTATTGATAATGAAAAAAGAGCAGTATATGTTAATGATGAACTTATAGATTTAACATATAAGGAATATGAACTTTTAAAGCTTCTTATGATTAATGTAGGAATTGTTCTTAAACGAGAAGTTATAATGGACAAGATATGGGGAGGGAATTTTGAAACTGAATCAAGAACAATGGATGTACATATGAGAACACTAAGACACAAATTAAAAGAAGCAGGATCAGAAATTAAAACAGTAAGAAATGTTGGTTACATAATGGGGAATAATTAATTATGCTAAAAAAAATTAAAGACTTTATAGGATTTAATAATTCTATAGGAAAGACAATGAAAAGAAAAATAAATTTCCAATTACTTCTTATTGCAATTATTGCAATAGTATGTACAATAATGGCTAGTCTTATAATATATTATGATGCATTTAGAAATCAAGTATTAGAAGACTTGCGAGGATATGCTCATATTCTTGAAAAGTATGATATATATGAGGGTACACATGAAAAATATTATGACCCTGATACAGATAATTTAAGGATTACTGTTATTAATCAGGATGGAACTGTTATTTTTGATAGTAAAGCTGAAACTAGTGATATGGAAAATCACTTAACTAGGCCAGAAATTGCAAATGCTATTTCAAATGGAGAAGGACAATCTATAAGAAAATCAAAAACAAGTTCAAAAAATACATTTTATGTGGCAGTTAAATTAGATAATGGGTCAGTACTTAGAGTGGCAAAGGA
The DNA here is from genome assembly GCF_052066735.1 of Clostridium sp. HCP1S3_C6. NCBI lineage: Bacteria > Bacillati > Bacillota > Clostridia > Eubacteriales > Clostridiaceae > Clostridium > Clostridium sp. HCP1S3_C6. The sequence continues at coordinate 58,616 of NZ_JBQHRN010000006.1, read as the reverse complement.
ATCCAATAGCAGTTTAGGATTATTTATAAAAATTATTCCAATAATTATTGTTATAATTATTTTATTAATTATATTATGCATAATTCTTGCACATTATTTTACAAGGAGTATAGTAAAGCCTATTGAAGAAATGACAGATAATATTGATAATTATACAGCTAATTCATCCTATAAAGAACTTGAACCGTTTTTTGATAGAATAAAAAACCAGCATAAAGATATATTAAAAAGTGTAATGATAAGGCAAGATTTTACAGCAAATGTATCTCATGAATTAAAGACACCTTTAACTTCAATATCCGGATATTCAGAAATAATACAAAATAAAATGGCAACTGAAGATGAAGTAGTAGAATTTGCAAAGAAAATTAACAAGAGTTCAAAGAGACTTTTGACTTTAATTAATGATATTATAAAACTTTCTGAATTAGATTCAACAGATTTAGAGGTGCCTTTTAGTAAAGTTAATTTAAATGTGGCAGCAGAAAAATGCGTAAGTGCATTAGAGGTAAATGCAGAAAAACATAATGTAACATTAGTTGAAACTGGGGAAAGTAATTGCTATATTTATGGCAATATTGAACTTATTAATGAGATAATATACAATTTAACAGATAATGCCATAAGATATAATAATGAAGGTGGAACTGTTAAGGTATTTGTATATTCTAATGAAGATAAGGTTATTTTAGAAGTAAAGGATAATGGCATAGGTATACCTAAGGAGCATCAGGATAGAATTTTTGAAAGGTTTTATAGGGTAGATAAGAGCAGATCGAAACTTACAGGTGGTACAGGATTAGGTCTTGCTATAGTAAAACATATAGTTGCAAAACATGATGCGAAAATTGAAATAGAAAGTGAAGTCGGAAAAGGAACTATTATAAAAGTTATCTTTAAAAAGGTAAATAATTAATTTTTTGTATTTGAAGTAATATTATAAAATAAATGATAAAGTGATAAAAAAATTACGTTTACTTTATTATATTTATAATTTTACTACGTTTTTGTTATAATACTTGAATAATTTTGTCAATTGGTGTATTCTAATATAAAGAAACAATAGTAATTAAAAACAATATTTGCTATGCGCAATGGAATATGAAAATGTTTCGTTGAGACAATATATTAAAAGATAAAAAGCTATAAGTTTTTTATTTTAACTACTTAGGAGGTTTTTTAAAATGAATAAGATCTATTATCAAGAAGACTGTAACCTTTCATTGTTAAAGGGAAAGACTATCGCAGTTATTGGATATGGTAGCCAAGGACATGCACATGCATTAAATGCAAAAGAATCAGGATGCAATGTTATCATTGGACTTTACAAGGGAAGTAAGTCTTGGGCAAAAGCTGAACAACAAGGATTTGAAGTATATACAGCTGCTGAAGCTGCTAAGAAGGCAGATATCATTATGATATTAATAAATGATGAACTTCAAGCTGATATGTATAAGAAAGATATTGAACCAAACTTAGAAGAAGGAAACATGTTAATGTTTGCTCATGGATTTAATATTCATTTTGGTCAAATAGTACCACCTAAAAATGTAGATGTTACTATGATAGCTCCAAAAGGACCAGGTCATACAGTAAGAAGTGAATACCAAGCTGGAAAAGGTGTTCCTTGCTTAATAGCTGTAGAACAAGATGCAACTGGACAAGCTAAAGATTTAGCATTAGCTTATTCATTAGCAATTGGTGGTGCAAGAGCTGGTGTTCTTGAAACTACATTCAGAACTGAAACTGAAACAGACTTATTCGGTGAACAAGCTGTACTTTGCGGTGGTGTTGTAGCACTTATGCAAGCAGGTTTCGAAACATTATGTGAAGCTGGATATGATCCAAGAAATGCATATTTCGAATGTATTCATGAAATGAAATTAATAGTTGATTTAATATATCAATCAGGATTTGCAGGAATGAGATATTCAATATCTAATACTGCTGAATATGGTGATTATATAACTGGACCTAAGTTAATAACTGCAGAAACTAAGAAGACTATGAAGAAGATATTAAAAGATATCCAAGATGGTACATTTGCAAAAGATTTCTTATTAGATATGTCTAAAGCAGGTGGTCAAGCTCACTTCAAAGCAATGAGAAAGTTAGCTTCTGAACATCCATCAGAAAAAGTTGGAGCAGAAATACGTAAGTTATATAGCTGGAATGGTGAAGATAAATTAATAAACAACTAATTCTTAGTTATTTAAAAGAGACTTCTATTTTTAGAAGTCTCTTTTAATATTCAAAATTTCTTTTATATAATAGGACATTTCATATAATAATCTAGTATCTGTATTTTCAAAGTTACATTTAGTTAATGATTTTATTTTTTTTATTCGATAATTAATTGTATTTCTGTGAGTGTATGTAATAGATGCTACTTTTTGTACGCTGCAAGAATTAAATAGATATAATTTTAATGTATCAAGATAATTTGTATTATGTAACTTATCATAAGTTTCTAGTTTTCCAAGAGTTTTATCATACATTTCTTTAAGAATATACTTATCATTTACATCTAAAATAAGTTTATATATTCCTATATCATCATAATGTATTATATCTTTTTTCTTTAAATTACAAATTGTAAAACTATATAAAGCTTCTTTATATAAGGTTTTTATACTATCAATAGATTTTTTTATAGAACTTATTCCTATGTATAATTCACCTTGTGATTTTGAGTTTAAAATATCACAAATGGAACTTAAATCATTTATCATTATATTATTAAATAAAAGAAGAAGAGAGTTATCCTTAAATATATAACTATATTTTATATTGCTATTTATAAATTTACTATTAATAGAGTTACTTATATTTTTGTAAGATATATTACAATCCTTATTTTCAATTTTTGGTGAAACTTTAATTAAAAGGTAATTTCCTTCTAAATTATAATTGTTTTGAAGAAGTATTTCTTTGGCATCAGAATTTATATTATTGTTATTAAAAATCAACCATTTAAATGCATTACTTACATTCTTTTCTTTTTGATTATTCAATATAATTTCATTTGAGAAGCTTTGCATTATATCAACTAAGTGAATTTCCCAGGGCATAGTAAATAGAGGAAAGTTTTTTTTGTTGCATAAATCTATAACACTTTTGGGGATTTCTTTTATATATTTTCCAGTATTAATAATTAATCCTGATGCATTATTTTTAATAAGATTATTAATATAATTTAGAAGATCAGAACTATTAGAATTTGCTAAACAAGTTGTTAAAACTAACTCATTTCCTTTTATAAAATTTGTGGTAGTAGTATCTTCTGAATAATAAACCCATGTAACAGTGTTAGAAATTCCTTTGTGGCCGGCGCATAAATTTAATTTGAAAATATTATTGTTTTCATACAACTCTTTTAATGTAGTACTCATATTATCACCTATCCTAATACTATTTTAGTCGTTTTGCACTAAAAATACAAAAAAATTTGTGCTTAACAATGTTGTTGGGTAAATATGATTGTGCTAAGATAATAATAAATAATAAATGTATGACAAAGAAGTCGAAAATTTCTTAATATGTCATACATTTTTTTTGTTTTTTAAGGAGGAAAATATTATGTTGAGAGATGATTTGCCTAAAATAATTACAAGTACTTTGCCAGGGCCAAAAGCAAAGGAGATTATAAAGAGACGTGAAAAAGCAATTCCAGATGCTATAAAATGTGTTTATCCAGTTGTAATTGATAGAGCTGAAGGAGCAATAATAGAAGATGTAGATGGAAATAAATTTTTAGATTGGGTTGGTGGTGTTGGTGTATTAAACATTGGATTTAGCCATCCTGAAATAATTGATGTAGTAAAAAAGCAAAGTGAAAAGTACTTTCATGGAATGTTTAACATAGTAACTCATGAAGGTTATGTAAAACTTGCAGAAAAATTAAATCAGATTGTACCAGTAAAAGGTAATGAAAAGAAAACTTACTTTGCAAATAGTGGGGCAGAGGCAGATGAAAATGCAGTAAAAGTTGCAAAAGCTTATACAAAAAGACCTAATATAATATGTTTTTCAGGGGCTTTTCATGGCAGAACTAATTTAACAATGGCAATGACAGCTAAAAAAGCATATGCAAAAGGTCTTGGACCTTTTCCAACAGGAGTTTATAGGGCTGAATATCCTTATTTGTATAGGAAACCAGAAGGAATGACAGAAGAACAAGCAATAAAATACTACATAGATTCAATATATAAGGTTTTTGAAGAATCTTCACCAGCTGAATATATTGCAGCAATAGTGGTTGAGCCTCTTCAAGGTGAAGGTGGATTTATACCAGCACCAATTGAATGGGTTAAGGCTGTTAGAAAAATATGTGATGATAATGGAATAATGCTTATTGCTGATGAAGTTCAATCAGGATTTTGTCGTACTGGTAGAATGTTTGCTACAGAGTATTGGAAAGAGGCAGGAGTTATGCCAGATATATTAGCAACAGCTAAGTCAATAGCTGCAGGGTTACCTTTAAGTGCTATAATAGCTAGAAAGGAAATAATGGATTCTGTAGTTTCAGGAACTATTGGGGGTACATTCTGCGGTAATCCTCTTGCATGTGCTGCTGGATTAAAAACAATTGAAATAATGGAAAGAGACAATCTTGCAGATAGATCTTTAGAAATAGGTAAAATAGTAACAGATAGGTATAATAAATTAAAAGAAAAATATGAAGTGGTAGGAGATGTAAGAGGACTTGGAGGTATGATTGGTATAGAATTTGTTAAGGATAAAAAATCAAAGGAACCAAATGGTGAATTTGTTAAAAAGTTAGTTGCCGAATGTGCTAATAATGGGCTTATTGTAGAGAATTCTGGTAGTCATGGTCAAGTTATTAGATTTTTAGCACCACTTGTAATTACTAATGAACAACTTGAAGCAGGTCTTGATATATTTGAAAATGCTATAAATAAATTAAGTTAGGATATTATATGTAAGAAAAACATCATGTATGTTACACAAAATAGTGATAAAAAATTATAAAGTGTAAAAAATATATAATATAGATTTATATTAAAAAATATTTATATCGTATATGTTATATAAAACAGTGATATAAAAGTATGTTTTATTGTGTTACAAATTGAAATATTATTGTACACATGAAAAGAATACATTATATTGCTGTTTTTTATAGTAAATAGAATTCATATAATAATAGGAACATTAGTTTTATAAAGAAAAAACTAATTAATTGTATTTAGCAAAGCAAAATAAGTTAAAATCAAATTTCGAAAAAATTATTAATTATCATAAAATAAATTATTAATTATCATAAAATAAATTATTACATACAAACTAAAAATTTATTAAATAATTTGAACAAAGATAAATACTTACACAAATTTTTTGTGGCTACACCTCTATATTTTTTAAAAAAGAATTTGATTCCAATAGAAACATCGTATATTTCATTAAGGTTATATGAATTTAGAGGGTTTTTTATATCCTGAAATAAATTTAATGCTTTTTTTATAGAAAAATAAGAAATAAGTGTTTTGTAGTAACTTATATTAAAAATATTATCTGTGATTAATATGCTTTGTTTCTTGATTTTTCCCTCCAAAGCTAATAGCAGATCTATTTCAGTTACTTTGTTACTGCTTTTTCTTAAAATATTTTTTATAATATTGTTATTATATTTAATTTTAAAGAATTTTCTTTTGAAGTTTTGGATAGTTAAAAAATTATTAAATTTATTGTTGCTTGCTTTATTAGAATTATAAGAAAATCTATTTATGGTATTTATATAGTTGTTAGAATCTTTTACAATAGGTTTAAGTAACAGGATATTATTATTATCCAAGGCTGTTATAACAGGTATATTTTTACGTGGATATTTAAAAACAATTTTCTTTTTATGGTTTCCTTTAAAATTTTCTTTGAATAATAAAGATCTGCAGAATATTGTTCCAGAAAGATTGGAAGAATTATTATTACTATTTATGTAACTTAATACTTTGTGTCTCCAAAGGAAAGCAGTGGTGGTGCTTATATTTAAAATTTTTGCAGTCTTACGAAGAGAATATTGTTTTATAAGGCAATTTAAAAAATTAATTAATAACAAGTGTTGTTTTTTAGAATAATATATACAAGTTTTTGTACTAAGAATAAAGGATTTGGAGCATTTTTTACAAAGGTATCTTTGCGTGGTGTTGTTTTTTCCGTTTTTTACTATATGATTATTATAACAATAAGGACATTGAATTTTATTTATTGAAGATTTAGGATATATCAATTGTAAAATATAGTTGATAATTTTATTTTCATTAAGAATATTTATTAAAAATTTATTTATAGATTCTGTGTGGTTCATTTAAAATTACTCCTTGAAAAGAATTAGATATTTAAATTATTTCCCTAAAGGAGTAATTATATTCATTAAAAATAATTTTTTTATCACTATTTAGTGTAACAGACTAAATATATTTTAGAGTATACATTTGAAGTCTTATATTTTAGAGTATATATTTGAAGTCTTAATTTATGCAAAAAAATAAGATGCCTTATAGAAAGACATCTCTATTATTATACTGCAAATGCTTTAATATTTGAGGTATTTGGAACTGTCATGGCAAAAGGTTCTAAAACTTCATCAAGTTTCTTTGGGCTCATAAGTTTTTTGGATAATACAAGTTTCTTTATTGGAGTATTAGTTCTTAAAGCTTCTTTTGCAAGTTCAGCACTCTTTTTATAACCTATATAAGGGCAAAGAGCTGTCACAGTACCAACACTGTTTTCAAGTAATTCTAAGCATCTTTCTTTATTAGCTGTAATACCTATTATACAGTTATCAACAAATGTATTAACAGCAGAAGTTAATGTTTCTATTGATTCAAATATATTATAAAATAGTACTGGTTCAAAGGCATTAAGTTCAAGTTGACCAGCTTCAGCTGCCATTGTTATTGTATAATCATTGCCAATAATATTAAATGCAACTTGCGAAACTACCTCTGGGATTACTGGATTGATTTTACCTGGCATAATAGAGGAACCATTTTGTTTGGCTGGAAGGTTTATTTCTGCAAGTCCAGTTTTTGGACCACTTGATAACAATCTTAAATCATTTGCCATTTTTGATAAATTTACAGCTGCAGTTTTTAATGCAGATGATACAGAAACAAAGGAATCTAAGTTTTGTGTTGCATCTATAAGATTATCAGCTTTATATAATTTTTCACCTGTTATCATTTCGAGAGTTGATGTTATGTTATCTAAATAATAAGGATTAACATTAATGGAAGTTCCTATTGCTGTTGCACCTAAGTTTATAACTCTTATTTCATCACAGACTTTAGTGAGCCTTATTATATCTCGACTAATTACAGAAGCATATGAATTAAAGGATTGACCAAGTCTTATAGGAACTGCATCTTGAAGTTGTGTACGTCCCATTTTTATAACATCATCAAATTCTACTGCTTTAATCATTAAAGCTGAATGTAATTTTTCAAGAGCTTTTAAAGCTTTTGGGATTAATTTTAGTATTGTTAATTTACCAGCGGTTGGAAAAACATCATTGGTAGATTGTGACATATTTACATCATCATTTGGATGTATAATACTGTAATCACCTTTTCTACCATTTAATATTTCAATAGCTTTGTTTGCAATAACTTCATTAGCATTCATGTTTGCAGATGTTCCAGCGCCACCCTGAATTGGATCTACTATAAAGTCATCATCAAGTTCACCAGAGATAACATAATTACAGGCCTTTATTATAGCAGAAGCTTTGCTTTGAGAAAGTTTGCCAGCGTCAGAATTTGTTATAGCAGCAGCTTTTTTTATTTCAGCAAGACTTTTTATTAAATCTTTGTGCATTGTTTTTCCTGTTATGTGAAAGTTGTTATAAGCTCTTAATGTTTGAACACCATAATATGCATTATTATTTATTTCTAAACTTCCTATTGAATCGTATTCTATTCTTTTACTCATAAAAAAACCTTCTTTCAAAATATATTTTTAATAGTATAAGTTACATTTTTCTAAGTGCGTTTCTATTTCCTTAGCACAGTTAGAGATTAACACTATTTAAAAAACAAGTAAATATATTAAGCAAAAATGCAGAATAAAGAGAAATGTAAAAGTATACAACTTTATAATGTAAAGTTTGTATAAAAAGAAATTAAAAATTTAAGTATGACAATTATAGTTAAATATAATATTATTGATGAGTGTTAAAAAAAATAGTATAATGTTTTTAGGGAATGAATGTCTCCCTTGATTTTAAATCTAAACCGCAATTATTGCTGATGACTTCTATGAGTTTTTCATAGGGTTATCAGCTTTTTTTGAGTTATAACATAATTAGGAGGTTTTATGAATAAAAAAAAGTGCATTACAATTTTTAAATTAATTGTATCTTCTATTTTAATTGGATTAGTAGTAGGAGCTATTGATACTGTTTTTGGCAGGGTATTAATTAAAATTACTAATTTTAGACAAGAAAATTATATGTTTTTAATTCCATTTTTATCTATTGGTGGTTTGATTATTATATATGTTTACGACAAGTATGGAAAAAATACCGAAAGTGGAATGAATATGGTATTCGAAACTGCTCAAGGGAAAAATGATAAGATTCCATTAAGGCTGGTGCCATTAATTACAATATCTACATGGATAACTCATCTTTTTGGTGGTAGTGCAGGTAGAGAAGGAGTTGCAGTTCAGATTGGTGCTACCATTTCAGACTTTTTTTCTGAAAAGTTAAAAATAAAAGAGTGTAAAAAAACTTTGATTTTAGTAGGAATGGCAGCAGGTTTTGCAGGATTATTTCAAACTCCTATTGCTTCTGTATTTTTTGCACTAGAAGTAGTGTTTATTGGTGTAATTAAATATGATGCATTAATTTTAGCTATAATATCAGCTTTTACTTCAAGTTATACTTCAAGTATGTTAGGACTTGAAAAGTTTTCTTTTAATTTATCATCGGAAATTAGTGTTAATGCTCCCTTTATAATTAAATTAATTTTGATAAGTTTTGCTTTTGCACTAGTAGGAAAATTATTTGCCCTTTCTTTAAAAAAGTTAAAATCATTTTTTAACAAAAAAATTGAAAATAAATATAAAAAAATATTTTTTATGTCACTTATATTATCAGCATTATTAATAATCATAATTAAAGGACGTTATGGAGGTCTTGGAACAAACCTTATAGAATTAAGCTTTAATAGGGGGGATATATATTACTTTGATTGGATTTTAAAACTTATATTTACTGTATTTACATTAGCAATTGGTTTTCAAGGAGGGGAAGTTACGCCTCTTTTTGCAATAGGTTCAAGCCTTGGAGCAGTACTTGCCTTAATACTAGGGCTCCCAATTGAGTTTTGTGCAGCCCTTGGATATATAGGAGTATTTTCTGCTGCAACTAATACATTTATAGCACCTATATTTATAGGTGCAGAAGTTTTTGGATTTACATATATGCCATATTATTTTATTGTATGTGCAATTGCTTACATATTTAGTGGTGCTGATTCTATATATGGAAAACAAATCATTAATAAAAAAAGTTAAAATTATGATAGCCATTGCATAGGTGGTAAAAGGAAGCAGTGAAGAAGTGTTTTTAGAATTAAAGAAAAAAATCATTTGTAAAGCATTGAACCTAAAAATACTTAGGTTCAATGCTTTTTTTATAAAAAACATAATAGTATAAAAAGATGGCAGAATAGTAAAAGAATAATGTATAATTTAAATATACAATTAGTATAAAATATATTATTCATTTTAAGGAGAATATTATGGAGAAAAAATGGTGGAAAGAAAGTGTTGTATATCAAATATATCCAAGAAGTTTTAAGGATAGTAATGGAGATGGTATTGGAGATATTAATGGTATAACAAGCAAACTTGATTATTTAAAGGAATTAGGAATTGATGTAATATGGTTATCACCTGTATATAAATCACCTAATGATGATAATGGATACGATATAAGTGATTATAGAAATATTATGGATGAATTTGGTACTATGGAGGATTTTGATAAACTTCTTAATGAAGCACATAAAAGAAACATTAAAATATTAATGGATCTTGTTGTTAACCATACATCAGATGAACATAAGTGGTTTGTTGAAAGTAGAAAATCAAGAGATAATAAATATAGAGATTATTATATATGGAGAGAAGGTAAAGATGGAAAAGAACCTAACAATTGGGGGTCTATATTTGGAGGAAGTGCATGGCAGTATGATGAAAATACTAACATGTATTATCTTCACTTGTTTTCAAAGAAACAACCAGATTTAAACTGGGAAAATGAAACAGTAAGAAATGAAATATATGATATGATGAAATGGTGGCTTGATAAGGGAATTGATGGCTTTAGAATGGATGTAATAAGTATGATATCAAAAGATCAAAAATTCCCTGATGGAAAAAATGGTGACTTTGGGCCATATTCAATTCATGGACCAAGAGTACATGAGTTTTTAAAAGAAATGAATAAGGAAGTATTGTCAAAATACGATATTATGACAGTGGGAGAAACAGCAGGGGTTACTATAGATGAAGCTAAAAAATATGCAGGGTTTGATTCAAATGAACTTAATATGGTATTTCAATTTGAGCATATGGATTTAGATAATAATAAAGATTATAAGTGGAATGATGAACCTGTTAAGTTAACTAAATTAAAAGAAGTTATGGGAAAATGGCAAACTGAACTTGAAGGAGAAGCTTGGAATAGTCTTTTTTGGAATAATCATGATCAGCCAAGAGTAGTATCAAGATTTGGTAACGATAGTGATGAATATAGAGAAGTTAGTGCAAAAATGCTTGGTACATGTCTTCATATGATGAAAGGAACACCATATATATATCAAGGCGAAGAACTTGGAATGACTAATATTTATTTCAATTCTATAGATGAATATAATGATATTGAAAGTATAAATGCATATAATGAATTAGTAGGTAGCGGTAAAGTATCAAAGGAAAAAATGATGAGTTACTTAAGATATAAAAGTAGAGACAATGCAAGAACACCAATGCAGTGGTCTGATGATGAAAATGCCGGATTTACAACTGGTAAGCCTTGGATGACTATTAATCCAAATTATGTTAAAATAAATGCACAAAATGAAGTAAGTGACAGTAATTCAGTATTTAATTATTATAAAAAGTTAATAAAACTTAGAAAGGAAAATGATATAATTGTTTATGGCAATTATAAGCCAATATTAGAAGAGAGCGAAGAAATATTTGCATATATTAGGGAATTAGAAAATAAAAAGCTTTTAGTTTTATGTAATTTTACTAAGAATGTAACTTCTGCAGAAATTCCAGCTGAATTATTAAATAAGGATGCAAAACTTCTAATATCTAATTATTCTTGTGAAGATTTAGACAAAAATTCAAAGGATATTAAGTTAAAAGCTTACGAAGCTAGGGTTTATTATTTTAATTAAGGAGAGTGCCTATGGCTGGCAGTATAATTGAAGGTGCTTTTGCTCTTTCAGCTTATAAAATAGCAGGACCTTATTTTAGAATTGCTATAGTAGCATGTGAACCATATTTAGGAATTATAATTATAGGATTATGTGAAAACTTAAATAATCTTTTTGGAAAACCTCTTAATATGCAAGAAACTTTAGCAGGAAATCCAATAGTGTTAACTATTGTAACTATAATGTTTATTATTACAAAAATATTAAAATCTAATTCTGGAACAAAAATTTTTGGAATGATAACATTAGGCGAAATAGAAAAAAAGCTTGCAGTAATATTTCCAGTTATTCTTGGAATAATTAATATATATATGATTATAAAATATGGAGATATACCTGATAATAAATCTAATGAAAGTATTTTAATGATTTTATTTACTATTATTTTAAGTATATTATCTGTTGTTGTATGTTATATTATAAAAACTGTAGCAAGCTGTATTGAAATATTAGAATTATCATTAGGATTTATACCTGGATTTTCTTTGTTTTGTGAAATTGTAAAAAGCTTGCTTGTGGTATTTTTGTTATTAATAAGTATAATTAATCCCATTGCAGGAATGATTATAAATATTATTATTATACTTATAAGTGCTGTTTTATTTAAGAATAGTTATGGAGTAACTTTATATTTTAGAAAAATATATATAAATCCATTTATAATAAAATTAGGATTAAAAAAAGAAAAAGATTTATTATATAGTGAAAAGGTATTAAATAAAATAAGAGAATATTTTAATTTTTCCCAAATAGATATTATAATCCCAGTATTTTCGTTAAAGAAAAATAATGATTTTAAGAAATATGAAATGTGGTATTTAGTTTCTCTAAATAATCAGGTGTTTCTTTTAAAAAATGCATTTTTTAAGAAAAATGTAAAGTGTATAAAATTACAAAATTCGCTTCATAGTGAAATTTTTATAAAGGTTCAAAAGAGGTTTATTGAATTTTTTACAGTTTTCAATAAAAAAGAATTTATAGATACAAATTTTAATAAGCCAATTAAAAATATGAGTTTTGCTTTTAGCCATGAATATATTAAAAATTACAATAAAATAATTTCCTTTTTAAAATTTTATGAAATAAAAAAAGCATGTGGTAAAGATAATTTTTAATCTTTGCCACATGCTTTTTTATCTAGTAACATTATTTAACCATGCATATGATTTAAACCTAATAATGCAAAGAGGGATCTTGAAAACTTCATCACACATAAGTATTACATAAACTACTGGGATGCTTAATTTAAGTACAAAAGCTGCAATAAATCCCAAAAGTATGGAAAAACACCACATGGTACTTACATCTACGAAAAGTCCATATTTAGTATCTCCACCAGCTCTAAATATTCCTACAATCATTGTTGTATTAAAGGATTGACATATTACAAAGTATGACATTACAAACATCATTGAACTTAAATATGATACTGCTTCATCTGAAATATTTAAGTATTTCATAGCAATAGGCCTTACTATTAAAACCACAATTGCTCCAATAAAGCCTAAAACAATACTTAGTTTTATGCATTTTTTTGAATAAGATTTTGCTTTTTCTATATCATTTTCACCTATTGATTTACCTATGATAATTGCAGCAGCAGCAGATACTCCAAAGGCAACAACTGTAGCAAGTTGTCTTGTAACCTGAACTATTGAACTAGCTGCTGCAACCTGGCTACCTAATTGACCAAGTATAGCAGCATTAACAGATGTACCAAGCCCCCATAAAAGTTCATTAACAGTAACAGGAATTGAAAATCTAAAAAAGTCTTTTAATAATAATTTGTCAGATTTTATTAAATATTTAAGTTTTATTTTGACTGTTTCATTGCATCTATAGGCATATACTAGTGTAATAATAACTTCTACAATTCTTGCAATTAAAGTTGAAATGGCAGCACCAGCTATTCCAAAGCTTGGTATAAATGATATGCCAAATATTAATATGTAGTTAAATATAACATTTATTATTAAAGAAACTGAATATACTACAGTTGATATTATTACCTTTTCTAGAGTCCTCATTATATTTAAATAGACAATAGTTATAGATGAAAATATGTATGAAAAGCATACAATTCTTAAATATTTTATACCTTCATTAATAACAGGTTCTTCACTTGAAAATAACATCATTATTTCCCTAGGAAAAATAAAGGTTACAGAAGTAAAAATTATTGAAACAATAAGAGAAAATTTTAAAGAAATGCCAAGAACCTTTTCTATAGATAGAGTATCTTTTTTTCCCCAATATTGTGCTGTTAAAACTGCTGCACCTGATGTAAGTCCAAAGAAAAATAATGTCATAACAAATTGTACCTGGCTTGCTAATGAAGCTGCAGATAATACTGTTTCATTTACACGTCCAAGCATTATAACATCTGCAGAAGTAACACCTACATTAATTAAATTTTGAATAGCAAGAGGTATTACTAAAGCAAATACTGTTTTATAAAAATTTTTGTTAGTTAATTGTAAGTTTTTGTCGTCCAATATTATCACATTCCTATATTTATTTATTTCCACAAGTAATAATATCAGAAAAATATCATAAGGGAAAGTAATAAAATTTTATAGCAAATAAAGTCTGTATTCGTAGTAAATATGGATATTATGTAAAAAAATAAAACTTTTTTTAAAAAGTAGTTAATATTTGTTTAAAGTAGAGATTTAACTATAAAAATATGTTTTAATTAGATCATAATAAAAAATAAAAGGGGGGAATTTTATGAGAAAAATAAGTAAAACTAACATAATAACAAGTTATATTGTTCTTATATGCTTTTTTGCTAGTTTGATTACTGCAATACCAGTTAATGCAAGTGCAGCTGATGAAAATGAACCTAAAAAGTGTATAGAATGTAATAAGGAAGCAATAGAAATATCAAGTTATGAAGACCTTAATAAAATTAGGGGAAATCTTAGTGGATGCTTTATATTAACAGATGATATTGATTGTGAAGGAAAAGAATTTACACCAATAGAAGGTTCTTTTACAGGACATTTCGATGGTAATAATCACAAAGTACTAAATTTAAAGATTAATGGATCTGAAAAGGTGGGGTTTTTTTCAAGCATATCATCAGGAACTGTTGAAAATTTTGCTATTGAAGATGCAAAAATAAAAGCTACTGGTTCTGATGTTGGAATACTAGTTGGTGTAGCAGAAAATGCAAAGATAAGCAATTGTTATGTTAAAGGAGAAATTGAAGGTTTAAGCAGAATTGGAGGAATATCGGGTTCTGGTATTTCAAAAACTACATATACAAATTGTTATTCTTATCTTTCAAAAATTACATCAAAAAGTAATGAATATGATGTGGCTGGAATATCAGGAGGAAATGATAGCACAATAAAGGCCATAAATTGTTATACAATATCAGATGGACAAAAGAGTCCAATTTGTGGTTCTATAGATTATAATAATGATAAACTTACTGAAGAAAATTTTGAGTATTGTTATTATAATGAGGAATTTGAAAAAAATAAGTTTACTGAATTTGCTGATTTTGGCATAAAAGATTCTCAAATGACTAACAAGGATACATATAAATCATGGGATTTTGATAATGTATGGCAAATAGATAATACTAAAAATTCTGGTTATCCTTATCTAAAAAGCTTTTTAGAAAAAGGTAACAGCTTAGAAATTACACCTGGTAATGTTGTTGTAGCTAAAGGACATGAGCAAAACTTTAATTTACAACTTAAAATTAATGGAAAAGTAGTTTTACCTACAGAAACAAAGTGGAGTATTGAGGGTAATACTTCAACTGATACTAATATTGATAAAAATGGAAAATTTACCTTAGGATTAAATGAAACAGGTGATGTAGTAACAGTAAAAGCTGTTGCAACATTTAAAAGTTCTTCTGGTAAGGAAAGTGTAGTAAAGGGATATTCAAATGTATTTATATCTAATATTAAAGATGCAGATACTCCTAAATTTGGTTTGAATTCTTCTCAAGAGGTATCATATAAGATTGGTGATAATAATCCAGAACCTTTAAAAGCTAATGCATCAGTAAATGATGGTGGTACATTATCATATCAATGGTATATAAATAATGTAAATAGTAATGAAAATGGACAACCTATAAATAATGCTATAGGTGATACATATATACCTGATTTAGATGTGGCAGGAACTTATTATTATTATGTTATAGTAACAAATAATAATGAATCTTCTGAAATAACTGGTGCTCACATGATTCAAAAGGCAAGTAGTGTTTATACTGTAAAGGTAGCTGCTAATCATGAAATTATTTATGATACTAATGGAGGTACACTTAGTGATAGTGCAGTAAAAAGCTTTAATGAATTAGATTCTGATATTGCTCTTGAAAATCCAACAAGAGATGGTTATGATTTTGATGGTTGGTATACAGACAAAAATTTTGTTAGTGATAAAGTTACTTCAATAAAGAAAGGTACATCAGAAGATGTTTATTTATTTGCTAAATGGGCTCAAAAAGGTCAAACACCAGAAAAAGATGAGGGCGCTCATAAGGATTTTATTAATATTTCCTTTGATATAAATGGAGCGATTGGTAATACACCAGAAAATATTACTGTAAAAAATGGTGAAAGCATCAAATTACCTGTGATTTTAAATGCAGTAAAACCTGGATTTATTTTTAATGGATGGACATATGAAGATGGAAAACTTGCAGATAATATAATTAAATGTGAAGGAAAAGATATAAAACTTATTGCTTCATGGAAGAAAGTTACTGCAGATGTTTCTATAGATGAAATTAATAGTGAGTATAGTAATGTTTCAGAAGTTGTTGGAAAAATCAATGTTAAGTCAAGTGAAACTGTTTCTGTAAAAGTTAATGTTATGAAAGATGGTAAAGATTATACAAATTTTGTATACAATAAAGACAGTAACACAATAACTATTAAAACAGAAGGCTTTGGAGTTCGTGACAATTATAGGGTTATAGCTGAAGCTTATTATGAAGGTTATAAGTTAGATTATGATACAGTATCCTTTGCTGTAAATTGCATTGAAAGTATTAATACTCGTTATGAAGGAAAAATAGTAGATTCTATAGATATAAATAATGACAATATTATAGATAAAGCTATTTCTAGCGGCAATGATAGCAATTCATTTTATAAGGCTATTAGTAACTTAAGTTTATCTAGAGCTATTACAATAAATGATGGTACTTCAAATGGAGAATACATTGTTTCAACAAGTGATAGTTCAGTAGCGCTTGTAAGTGAAAAATCTTTAAGTGGTGTAAATATAGGAGATAAAGAAATTACCACTAAAGAAAACAAAATTTATATAAATGGTCTGAAAGATGGTAATTGTACAATTACAATAACTCATAAACAATCTGGAGTTACAAGAAATATTAATGTAAATATAAACTCATTAAGTAAAAGATTATATGTTGTAAAACCTGAATATACATCTGGATACAGATCATATATTAAATTAAATGATAGTCTTTCAAAAAGAATTATTAGATATTCAAATTATCTGAATGGTTATGGTGAGGATGATAGTTCTGATATTACTAAATTAAAATGGACATTTAAATCTGATAATGGTGTAGATGGAGTAAAGCTAATAAAATTATCAAATGGAGATGTTGTTCTTTACAATTCATCAAAGAAGTTTACTGGTACATTATATAGTAATATAACTAACTTTGATATTCTAATTTCAAGATCAATAGATAATATGAAAACTGGTGAAGAAGTAAGAGGTGGCAGTTATCCTAGAAATACATTAGGAATTAATGGAACATATAAAATAAATTTAAAGCTTGTTCAAAATTCAAATGATTATGTTCAATCTAATATAGATATTAATGCTTATCTATTAAAAAATGAAAAGATAGTTGACCATGTAAGTAAAAATTATTATGGAAATTTAAGTGATAAGCCTGATATTAGTCTTGGATTTAATAGTGATAATATAGGTGAAATTTCTAGTAATGATACTTTAGAATTAGTTTATGAAATAGCAAGTAACAAACATAAACCAAGGTACGGTAGAAATATTATTATTTCTCAGGATGAATTGAAAGATACTAAAATAATTGAACAGTTATCCAGAACTGAAAATAATAAATCATCTATAGCAATATTTAAAGAAATAAATAAAGGTATTGAAAGTGAAGAAACAAAAAAATATATATCATTAACAGATGATCAAAAAGAACAGGATATAAGAATATATACAGCAACTAGTGAAGTTGCAAATCAAGCTTCAGCAGAAGTTAGTATTGGATCAAGAAAATATGATAATAGTAAAAGAAATAATGTTACTTTTGATGGAATGAAGTATACTTGGTATGTTAATAATATTAAGCTAAATGAAAAATCTGTAGAGTCAGGAACAACAAATAATATCAAGTTAAAATTAATAAATAATAAGGGTAATTTAACACAATTAATATCATCAGATTTTAAGGTTTCAAGTTCAATTAATATACCAGATCCTACAACTCAGCAAATTTTCAGTTTCTTTGGAGGAATATCTGGAGGTGAAATAGTAACTAAGCCAACAGGTAAATTTAATCTTAGTTTTCAGCTTCCAAAGAGTATAGAAGCAAACTTTGAAGTTTCAAGTACAGATAATACTTTATCAAGAACTTTTGTTGCACTTTTAGGCTATAGTGGGGAAAAGGATCTTGGAAAAGGTGGTAATAAGAAGGATGATGCTAAAAAGAAAGAGAAATTTAAGGAAACCTTAAATAAAGAAATGCAGAAAATAAAAGACAAAAAAGCTGGTAAAAAAGGAGGAAAGTTAGATGGTTCATTAAGTGGATATATGATGGGAACACTTAATTATTTAAATGGTAAGTGGTCATATTCTGTATCAGGAGGAGGAATAAATGGTAGCATTGGCGTTAGTTATGGAATAACAAATAATGTATTCTTGGGTCCTGTTCCTGTGTATTTTGGATTTAAAGTTGGTTTACAACTTGATGGTGATATACTTGTTGCAGGTCAAAATAGCTATCACGATTTATTTGATATAAATAACTATAATTTGGTATTGGATGGCATGATTGGAGTTACTGGTAAGGTATGTGTAGAGGGTGGTATAGGATTTGATGCAAAGGTTCTTGCTGTCAAATTTGGAGCTGTAGGAGAAATTAAGCTTTCATATAATCACAGAGGTGTTATGTTCTTTAATAATGGAAGTTTATCAAGAGTATTTAATGGAGGAGAAACAACTCTTTCAGGGTCTTTAAAGCTTGTTTTCCAAGCAAAGTTCCTTTTCTTCAAAACAAAAATAGAGCTGGCCTCAGGTTCCTTATCAAAGACCTGGTCTAATGGATATAAATTCCCGTCAGGACGCCCTAATGATTTTTTGAAAAATGGCAGTGATGATTTGGAGATTAAAGGAAGCAGTATAGTACCATTAAGCTTTGCTAAAGGTAATGGCATAGATTCAGATGATTGGAAATCTAATATATATCCATATGCAGATCCTATATCATCAAAAGATGGTAAATCAATAGGACTTTTATATAATGATGGAGATATGAATGATCCAAAATCAATAAAACCAGCCATTAGTTATAGTACTGATGGTAATTATTCTGAACCAGAAGTAATAACAGGATGGGATGAAGATAAGAATGTAGTTTCATCAATGGATTATGATGGAGATAACAATATGCAGGTTCTTGCTTTTAGTACTGCAAAATATGCAGGTATTGATGATGATAATATACAAAGTATAGAAGATGCCATGAATAGTAGTGATATTTATGTTACAACAGTTATTGATGGTAAAAAAATTACTAAAAAATTAACTGATGATATGTTATCTGATTCTGCTCCAATAGTATATACAAATGGGAATAAAGCAGTAGTATTATGGCAAAAAGGTAACTATAATATTGACACAGATAGTAATGGTAACTATACAGATGGGGGCTATACAGATGGTGATACTTTATGGTATTCAACATTTGATGGTAATGAATGGACAGATCCAAAGATGATAGAAGATGGAAGCATAGGTAGTACTAAAGCTTATGATGTGGCTATAATGGAAGATGGTACTATAATGGCTATAACTAGTAGATCTAATGATTACAGTGATGATTTAAATTCTAGACAAATAGTTTCATATATAATTAAAGATGGACAAGTTTTAAGAGAACAATTAACAGATGATAATTTACCAGAAACTCAACCAAGAGTAACTTTATATAACAATGATGGCAAGGAAGCATTTGCAGTAGGATATATAAAAGGTGAAGATTCATTAGGAGCTAAAAGCGGAGAAGATGGTGAAACACCTAATGTTTCTCATAGGCTTATTTTAAAGGGATATGATAAAGATGGAAATGCCATTAGTAATTTAGACTGTCAAAGTGATTTAGATGAAGTAACTGAAAAGTACGATTTTGTTAAGTCAGAATCAAAGGATTTAGGAGTATCCTGGATTGGATATGATTATGATGGCAAGTGTAATGCATATAGTAAAATTGTAAATATCTCTGAAAATGATTCATCATTATCAAAAACCTATACTATAGATACTTTAGAAAGTGGTACAGCCATTAATAAATTATCATCATATATAAAAAATGATAATAATGGTAACCCAGTAGTAAGCGCTGATATATTAGCACAAAAAATTACAGAAGAAAATACTGATGAAGAAAAACCTGCATTTATTACTAATAATTCCATTACTATTACAGATAATATTGAAGATGTTACACTTAGTGTAACAGATGAATTTGCATATCCTAATGAAACAATTAATTGCAATATTTCATTTAAAAATTCATGTTCAGATAAAATTAAAGCATTAATGGTAGAAGCTGATAATCAAGTTCAAACAATAAGTACAGATGTAGATATTAATGATTATGGAAGTGTAAATTATACTTATACAATTGGAAATGAAGTTAGAGATGTAGATGTAAAAATAACACCAATATTAAATGATAATTCTACAGGAAAAACAATTACAAAGAAGATGAAATTGTATTTACCAAATTTATATGTAATTGAGCCAGAAATTATAAAGAAACAAAGTGGAGGAGTTTATACTCTTAGTAGCTATATAGGAAATATTGGAGTAAGGCAATTAGAAGATGAGGATTATGTTATTGTAAAGATTGTTGAAAACAATGATAAAGTTTCAAAAGTTGAAGCAAATTCTGAGGGAGCTACTGTTTTAGATGATGGTACAATAAAAATTTCAGGAAAAGAAGCTATTAAAGCCTTAAATGAAGATTTTTATAATCTTACATTTAATCATAAGGTTGAAAAAGATTCTTATAACAAAAATGGTGTAAAACCAATGCATATTTATGTTGAAGCATATAACAAGGATGATGAAAAATATGATGATATAATGCTTACATATAGTGAAGCTTCCTTTGACTTTGTAAAACCATCATTAACAGAAGGAGAACAATTTAGATATGATATAGAACAGAATAATGATTTACAATATACAAGTGCAAAAATTACTATTACTAATAATTATGAAGAATCAGGAGAAGGTAACTTTAAAATATCATTATTAGATAATGATTCAAATGTTATTGAAAGCAAAATAGTAAAAATGTCATTTGATTCTCAGGAGGCTAAGGAATTTAATGTTGAATTTGATAAAGTAGGAAAAGAAATTGTTATAAGTGAAACACAGGAGGAACCTACAGAACCAGTAACACCTAAACCAGTAGAACCAGAACCAATTGTAAATCCAGGCTATAATAATAATAGTGGAATTTATAATATTAATTCAACTAATAGTAGAAGAAACAATTTAGATAACAATTCTAATTCAAAATCTACATCAAAGGAAACAGGAAATAGTATTCCTGTAGGCTTATTATTATTTAATATTACATCAATTTCTGTAATTGCAATTTTTGGTTTAAAAAAATTAAGAACAAAAAATAATAAAGGTATTAAATAAAATTAGAAAAGAGTGTGCTTATTTAAAAATAGCATGCTCTTTTTTGGGTAATAAAATTTATAGTAATTTCAAAATAAATTCTATTATGAGTTAAAACTTTATGATAGAATTAGAACTATAGATATTTTATAAATGGAGTAATAATATGAAAAACAATTTGTCTAAGATTTTTGTGGGAAGTGTCTGTGCTTTATTAGGCTTTTTAATTGTATTTCAAATAAGAATGTCAAATGCATCCAAAAGTAGAAGTATGTATAATAGTTCAGACATTGAAAGTGATATAGAAGTATTAAAAGAAAAGAAAAATAATTTAACAGAAGCTAATGCTGAACTTAAAGAAAATGTAAGTGAATTAGAGGCTGAAGCTGCAGAGGCTAATGCAGAAGGTCAGGATATTAAGGATCAGCTTTATAATGAAAGAGTTAATTTAGGAATAATAGATGTTACAGGAGATGGGGTAACCATAACAATAAAGGCTAAAAATACTATGTTTGGCTCTACAGGCAAGGATACAAGTAAAAATATCGACACCAGTGATATTATAAAGATATTAGATGCCTTATGGTTTGGTGGAGCAGAAGCCATATCTGTTAATGATATGAGAATAACAATGCAAACAGGAATAAGCTCTTCTGCATCTGATATTTTAATTGGTTCAGCTGGTAAAATAACAGCTTCTGATGCTATTGTAATTAAAGCTATAGGTGATTCGGATAAGATGAAAAAGAATATTTCAGAAGAATTTAGTGTAATGTCAAATTCTAATCTTATACAAAATTACAATGTAAATATAGAAAGTACTAAAGCTTTAGTAATAGAAAAAACTACAGAAAATTTGCAAGGTGATCAATTAAGAAGTATACATAATAAATAAAAAATAGGCTTAAAGCCTATTTTTTATTTACCGCTATCTCCATAGTTAGAAAGAACTCTTGCACTTGGGTCGTTAACATTACAGCCTTCCCAAGTTTTATTTGGCATCCAGAAATCTTTTATCCAATGAGCTTGGCCTGGATAGAATTCTTCAAAGATATCTCTATAAAGAAGAGACTCTTTAGTAAATGGAGTTCCATAAGTATATTTTTCTTTTGCATTTTTTACATCTTCATCAGTATATTTTTCTTCTGCATAAGCTTTTAGATAATCAACCATTGAGTGACCAACAGCATCACTAAAAGCAGCTTTTTCTCTATAAAGAATAGATTCAGGTAAATAATCAAATCCATCAAAAGCCTTTCTTAATAAATATTTACCTTTATTATAAGTATTCATTTTCTTTGCTGGATTAATACTCATAACGTAATTAACAAAATCTATATCTGCAAATGGTACTCTGCCTTCTAAAGCATGAGCAGAAATACATCTGTCAGCTCTTAAAACATCATACATATATAGTTCTTTAATCCTTTTTTCAGATTCCTTTTGGAATTCTTCTGCATTTGGAGCAAAGTCAGTATATTTATATCCAAATAATTCATCACTAACTTCGCCAGTTAAAATAACTTTAAGATCTGTATTTTCATGAATATATTTGCATAATATGTACATACCAATACTAGCACGAATAGTAGTTATATCCCAAGTTTCTAAATGATAAATAACTTCTCTTAATGAGTTTAATACATCATCTTTTGTCATTATAACTTCTGTATGATCAGTACCTAAGAAATCTGCTACTTGTTTTGCATATTTTAAGTCAATAGGATCTGTTTCCATACCAATGGCAAAAGTTTTTATTGGTTTATCAGTTATTCTTTGACCAACAGCACATACTAGGGAAGAATCTAATCCACCACTTAAAAGATATCCTATTGGAGCATCTGATTGAAGTCTCTTTTCTATTGCAGTTACAAGTTTTTCTCTTATATTTGTGCAAATTTCATCTATAGAATCATCTATAATTGTTTTTGGACTTGATAAGTCATTATAGCATGTGAATTTTCCATCTTTATAGAAATGTCCTGGAGGAAATGGCATAATATCATCACAATAATCAAATAAAGCCTTTGCTTCACTAGCAAATGATATTTTTCTTGTTTTTTTATCATATCCATAGAACATTGGTCTTATTCCCATAGGGTCTCTTGCAGCCATTATAGAACCAGCTTTTTTATCATATAATACCATAGCAAATTCTGCATCTAAAAATTTACATAAAGTTTCTAATCCAAACTTTTCGTAAAGAGGTATTAAAACTTCGCAATCACTTGAAGAATTAAATTTATATCCATATTCTATAAGCATTTTTTTTAACTTTGGATAATTGTATATTTCACCATTACATACAAGTTCGCAATCATTAAGACGGAAAGGCTGATTACCTTTAGGAGATAAATCCATTATGGCAAGACGATTAAATCCCCATGATATGCCATTTTCTAAAGTGCCACTATTATTATCTGGACCTCTGTGATAAACCTTTTTTAAAGCTAATTGAAAGCTTTCTTCTGAAATTTCATCTGTGTTTAATACAACAAAACCACACATTGTGTAAAACCCCCTTAATTAATGCAAAATAAAAAGCCCGCTAAAAATAGCGGGCTACCTATAACTCAAGTTAACGAAAAAAACTTCTAGTTACATGGTACGGAAAATACTTCTAAAGAGCACTCGATACCCGCCAATAGTTACGTTATTGGATACGTTCTAGCCTACTCATATAAAACAATATACTTTGGGTAGACAGCTCGAAGGTGTTCTTCGTCAAAAACTCCATTATCAGGCTTACACCATATCCTGACTCGCTAAAACTTCTGTTTAAGATTACTCTCCTTGTCATAGCCTTTATTTCACATATTTATTATTAATTGATGTTTTAAATTATATGCCACTTTAAATTTATTTACAATAATAAAGGCTTACAAAAATAAAATATATTATAAAAAAAGAAAAGCACTTAAGTTATTTAAGCACTTTTAAATAAACACTTAATTTTTTAAAGTTAATTTATTTGATTAAGTAGAAAAATACATATTACAATTTAGAGCTTTTTGAGTAATTTTGTATAAAATTCCAAAAACATGTTGTAGCTGCAGGCATAACTTGATTTTTTTTTCTTATGACTAAAAGCTTTGACTTATGTTCTGGAATTATTTTTTTATATGTTAAGGTCTTTTGATTATAAGTATATTTTATTGATTCAGGACATATAGCTATGCCAACATTTTTTTCTATAAGGGGAATAATACATGAAAGTGTATTATAGTAACAAAAAACATTTTTTGGATTTGATATTTCATTAAACCAAGTACTCATTTCTTTTTGAAGTGGAAGTCGTGAAGGTATAATAAGTGGCTCTTTAGCAATTTCAGAAATGTTTAATGTATCTGAAGTATTGCTAGCTAAGGGATTATCTTTACTTAAAAGAACAATCCATGATTCAGATTTTAAATAGAAACTTTCATAATTACTTGTATTAAAAGGTTCTCGAACTATACCTAAATCGATTAGTCCTCTATCTAATTTTTCATTTATTTCATCCCCATTGCCACACCATACATTATATTTTATATAAGTATATTTAGAAGAAAATTCTTTTATAAGCTTAGATAATATACTTGAACCACATGTTTCTGTAACTCCAATAGAAATAGTGCCATGAGTACTTGTTTTCATTTTATTTAATTCATTTTCTGTCTTTTGAACAAGACTTATTATTTCTTCAGCTCTTTGTTTTAAAAACAAGCCTTCGCTTGTTAATTGAATATGTCTTTTTCCACGTATAAATAGGTTTACTCCTAGTTCATCTTCTAATTGATGAATTTGTCTGCTAAGAGGAGGTTGTGCTATATGTAATTTTTTTGAAGCTTTAGTAATAGTACCTTCATTAGCTACTGCTAAAAAGTACTTTAAAATTTTTATATCCATAATTATCACCATACCTAAAAAGTATTGTAGTACATACATTATATGTATTTTTATATAAAAGATCAATATGGTATAATTTTGTTATTGTAAATGGAGGGATAAGAAATGAAATTAAGTGAAGAACAGCTTGAAGTAAGAATTCATTATACAATGTCTTTAGTAGGTGGATTTTTTGGTGCCTATGCACTTTTTAATAGACTTGAGACCTTTGGTTCATCACAGACGTCTAATATGATATATATGGTTATGAATATATTAGGAAGAAATTCTGATGAAAAATTGGCAAGATTTATAGCAATACTTATTTATATGTTTGGTTTTGTTGTAACAGTAGTTTTACCTAAATATACAAAAGTAAATATGCATATTTTTAGTATAGTATGTGATATGATTGCTATTTTTATGGTTTCATTATTACCTATAGACATGGATCCTGTTATTGCATTATATCCAATATTTTTTGTAACAGCTGTACAATGGAATTCTTTTAAAAGTGCAAATGGATTTGTAAGTGCTACAATATTTTCTACTAATAATTTAAGACAAACTACAACATCTTTAACAGAATATATATTAGAAGGAGATAGGGAAAAACTTAAAAAATTTAAATTTTATTTAGGAGTTCTTTTATGTTTTCATACAGGAGTTGTAATTTCATATTTATCTAGTAAGTTTTTTTCTGTTAAAGGAGCACTTATA
The DNA here is from genome assembly GCF_052066735.1 of Clostridium sp. HCP1S3_C6. NCBI lineage: Bacteria > Bacillati > Bacillota > Clostridia > Eubacteriales > Clostridiaceae > Clostridium > Clostridium sp. HCP1S3_C6. Next base: position 32,649 of record NZ_JBQHRN010000006.1, on the reverse strand, counting down.
TGTCTTATACCATTATGTGTTGCATTAGTATTTGTTAAAAATGAGAATAAGGCATTACAATTATTATTAAGTAAGCATCCATTAAGAGCTTTTAATAAACAAAGTTATTGTGATAATTTAGAACAAAAAGCAAGCTAGCTTATATTTAAGCTAGCTTATTCATTAATTGTGTTATATAAATCATTTAATGCATCATCCATATTCTTTATTCCTGAGTAAATATTATTTATTTCATCAGTTTCAGAAGATAATATTTTTTTACTATCTGTACTTAATGTTGTTGTTTTAGAAACAGATGATTGAATATTGTCAGTAAATCCCTTTATTGTTTTTACTGTTTCTTTTGAAATATTTGAAAGCTTTCGTATTTCAGAAGCCACTACTGAAAAACCAGAACCAAATGAACCAGCTTTTGCAGCTTCAATAGAAGCATTTAAACCAAGCATTCTAGTTTGGTCTGCAATGTCTTCTACAGATTGAAGAACATTTTTTGTATCTTTAAGTAATGTGTTTATATTTTCGATTTCAGAAGTTAAATCATTTTGATTATTAGAAAATAAAGTTAAGTTTTCTTTTGTTTCTTTTATGATTATCTGTAGGTTATTTGTAACATTTTCTATAATTGATTTTATTTTTTTTGAATGCTTTGCTATTTTATATTGTTTAGTCCAACTATTTGCTAATTCATTTACTATTATGAAAAGTAATTCAGCAGCAGCTCTTATTTGATCTTCAGGCAAAATTTTTACTTTGTTTAATGCATTTATATACTCATTTTCATTTACACCAATCTCCCGTGCAATTTCTCTAAATTTATCAATATTTTCTGGCTTATGTGGAAGTATTTGGCCACCTAAAACTGATCCTATTAATTTGTCATTTATTACAATAGGAGCTCCAAAATCCATTAATCCTGCATGACAGTAGTAGACTGATGGTTTGCCTGTTTTTTGAGATGTTTCTCCACCTTTTAAGTCACATTCTTCGCAACGTTTTTTACCTAATGATGTGCCTCTTGTATATTTATTGCAGAAATCTGTAAAGTTGCTAGGTTTTGTTAGATTTTCAGAAGAGTAACTAACTGCAATGGTAGCCATTCCTGTAGTTTTAGAAAAAGTATCTAAAACTTTTTGTAAGAAATCAGTATCAATTATTTTTAATAATTCCTCTAAGTCTAAGTCTGTTTTGTTATTTTCCATAAATTTAATCCTCCATATATTTAATTATTATTATAAATTAGCTATAATATATTATCGTAGATTATTAAAATAATTTTAGTAGCATAAAAAATATAAAAAGTTAATTAACATTTAGTTAAATTAAGGAGAAATAATGGGAAATAAGGACTTTTCTAAAAAAGAAATAAGAAAATTAATTATAAGAAAAAGAGACAACTTAGATAAAAGAATAAAAGAAAAATATGATGAGGATATAAAAAATATTTTATGTGAGAATAAAATATTTTTAAGTTGTAAAAATATTTTTATATATGTTGGATTTGGCAGTGAAATTAATACATCTAATTACATAGAAGAATTTTTAAAAATGGATAAAAATATACTTATTCCTAGAACAGAAATAGAATCTAAAAAAATGGATGCAGTGCAAATTCAAAATTTATGTGATTTAGAAAAAGATAAGTATGGGATTTTAGAACCTAAAAGGTCTATTAATGCTTTTAATAAGAGTGAAATTAATTTGGTCATTCTTCCTGGGGTGGCCTTTTCAGAATCGGGTGATAGAATTGGATATGGTGGGGGGTACTATGATAGATATTTAAAAACATTAAAAAGTAGTGTACCTAAAATAGCTTTATGTTATGAATTTCAAATACAAAATAATATTATAAGTGAACCTCATGACATAAAAGCAGATTATATAATTACAGAAAAAAGAATTATAAAGTGTAAATAAGTATGTAAATTTTACAAATATTTTAGTATAATATTTAAGTGATGAAAAAATTATACCAAAATAAAAAAGTATAGTAGAAAATATATAAATTGTACGGGGGAAGTTTAAATGAAAATAGAAACACAATGTTTACATGAAGGATACAATCCTGGAAATGGAGAACCAAGAGCATTACCTATTTATCAAAGTACTACTTTTACATATGATTCAACAGATGAAATAGGAAAGTTATTTGATTTAAGTGAAGATGGCTTCTTTTATTCAAGATTAGGAAACCCAACTGTTGCAGCAGTAGAAAATAAGATTGCAGCATTAGAAGGTGGTGTAGGAGCTCTTTGTACATCATCAGGACAAGCTGCTTCAACTCTTAGTATTTTAAATATAGCAGAAGCAGGAGATCATATAATAAGTACAGCAACAATTTATGGTGGTACAATAAATCTTTTTGCTGTAACATTAAAAAAGTTTGGAATAGAATGTACTTTTGTTGATGCAGATGCATCAGAAGAAGAAATTCAAAAGGCATTTAAACCAAATACAAAAGCTGTATTTGGTGAAACTATAGCAAACCCTGCAATTGCAATATTTGATATAGAAAAATTTGCAAAAATTGCACATAAGAATAATGTGCCTCTTATAGTTGATAATACTTTTGCAACTCCAATTCTTTGTAGACCTATAGAATTTGGTGCTGATATAGTAACACATTCAACTACTAAATATATGGATGGACATGCACTTCAAATTGGTGGAGTAGTAGTAGATAGTGGAAATTTTGATTGGAATAACGGAAAATTTAAGGGACTTACAGAACCAGATGAATCATATCATGGTGTTGTTTATACAAAACAATTTGGAAAATCTGCATATATTGTTAAAGCAAGAGTACAGCTTATGAGAGATTTAGGAATGTGTCCAAATGCTATTAATGCTTTTATATTAAATATAGGACTTGAAACATTAGCTGTAAGAATGGAAAAATACTGTGAAAGTGCTCAAAAGGTTGCTGAATTTTTAGCTTCATCAGATAAAATTGAAGAAGTAAATTATCCAACACTTCCAGGTAATAAATATAATGATTTAGCAAAAAAATATTTACCAAAGGGATGCAGTGGTGTTATTTCATTTACAATAAAAGGTGGAAGAGCTAATGCAGTTAAATTTATGGATAGCTTAAAACTTGCTTCAAATGTTGTTCACGTTGCGGATATTCGTACATGTGTCCTTCATCCTGCAAGTTCAACTCATAGACAACTTACTGATGAACAACTTGTTGCAGCTGGTATTAATCCAGGAATGATAAGATTATCTGTTGGTCTTGAACATATAGATGACATATTAGAAGATTTAAAACAAGGATTAGATAAGATAGTATAATTGTAGATTAAATACAGTAAATAATAAAAAAGTTTAGCACTAATTTTGGTGCTAAACTTTTTTGTTAGTTAATTTACATAAGTTGTTCAATAGATTTTGAAGCAATTTCTTTTAATATTTTACTTTCAAAATCATCAAGGCTCATGCTACCTACATCACCTTTTCTGCTTCTAACAGATACAGTGTTTGATGCAGCTTCTTTATCTCCAACAATTAATATATAAGGACTTCTTTCAAGTCTTGCTTCTCTAATTTTATATCCTATTTTTTCAGCTCTATAGTCAGTTTCAACTCTTATTCCAAGGTTTTTAAGTGAAGCAGAAACTTTATTTGCATATTCGTTATACTTATCTGAAATTGGAAGAAGTTTTACTTGAACTGGTGACATCCAAGTAGGGAATGCTCCTGCATATTTTTCTATAAGCATAGCAATTGTTCTTTCATAACATCCTATAGATGATCTGTGAATAACATATGGATGTTTCTTTTGACCATTTTCATCAATGTAAGTCATGTTAAATCTTTCTGCTGCAGCAAAGTCTATTTGAACAGTAAATAAAGTATCTTCTTTTCCATGAACATTTTTAAATTGAATATCAAGTTTTGGACCATAGAATGCAGCTTCATCATCAGCTTCTGTATATTTTAATTTCATGTGATCAAGGATTGTTTTCATGATTCCTTGAGTTTTATTCCAAGCTTCAGGATCATCTATATATTTTTCTTTGTTATTTGGATCCCATTTTGAAAATCTGTAAGTAATGTCATTTTCTATGCCAAAAGTTTTCATAAAGTATTGAATTAAATCTACAACAGCTCTAAATTCATCTTCAAGTTGTTCTGGCATAACAATTAAATGTCCATCAGCTAAAGTGAATTGTCTGACTCTTATAAGACCATGCATTTCTCCTGAAGCTTCTTTTCTAAATAATGTAGAAGTTTCACCATATCTTATAGGAAGATCCTTATAACTGTGTTGTTCAGAGTTGTATATGCTATATTGGAATGGGCAAGTCATAGGTCTAAGAGCCATAACTTCTGAATCTTTTTCTTCATCTCCTAAAACAAACATATCATCTTTATAGTGATCCCAGTGACCTGATATTTTGTATAAATCACTCTTTGCCATATAAGGAGTTTTTGTTAAAACATAACCTCTTTCTTCTTCCACATCTTCAACCCATCTTGAAAGAATTTGGAAAAGTTTGGCTCCCTTAGGCATAAGAAGTGGAAGTCCTTGACCAACATTTTCATCTGTTGTAAATAATTTAAGTTCTCTTCCTAATTTATTATGATCTCTTTTTTTAGCTTCTTCTAAAGCTTCTAAATAAGCATCAAGATCTGATTTCTTTAAAAATGCAGTTCCATAGATTCTTGAAAGCATTTTGTTCTTTTCATTACCTTTCCAATAAGAACCTGAACTTCTTAAGAGTTTTACAGCTTTCATTGGTTTTAATGACATAATGTGAGGACCTGCACAAAGATCTGTAAATTCACCTAATTTATAGAATGAAATAGTTTCGCCTTCTGGTAAGTCATTTATTAGTTCCACTTTATATGGTTCATCTTTCATTAATTCTAATGCTTCATTTCTTGGAAGTTCAAATCTTTCTATAGGAGGATTTTCTTTTATTATTTTTTTCATTTCATCTTCGATTTTTTGTAAATCATCTGTAGAAAATGAACCTTCTTTATCGAAATCGTAATAGAAACCAGTTGCTATAGATGGTCCTATTGCAAGTTTTACATCTTTAAATAATCTTTTTACAGCTAAGGCTAATACATGTGATGCAGTATGACGTAAAGCATCTTTACCTTCTTGAGAATCAAATGTGCAAATATTAACTTCGCAGTCATTAGATACAACATATCTTAAATCTACAACCTTGCCATTTACTGTCCCGCATAATGCATTTCTAGCAAGTCCTTCACTAATAGATTTTGCTATATCATATACAGACATAGCTTCATTAAATTCTTTTACTGATCCATCTTTTAATGTAATTTTCATAATTTAAATCCCCTTTCTTTATAAAAAAATCATAAAAAAAACTTCATCTCTAAAAAATAGAGACGAAGAAAAATTTCCGTGGTTCCACTCTAATTATTCCCATAAAAATAAAATAACAATAATATTATAATTTTGTTATGGAAATCACTTTGCTATCGTAACGTGATAAAACGGACTGTATTAAAGTCACTCAGAGGTGGTTTTCAATTAAAGACATTTAAGAATACTTGCAGCTTATGTATCCTCTCTCTGAAAATGAACATTTAATCTACTGTCCTCATCAACGTATTAATATATTTAATAGAATTAATTATAATTATTAATGTGAAATATGTCAAGAATAGTTAGAAAAATAAATTTCTTATAACTATGATTATTTTAAAATTAGTGAATAATTATTTTGATTTTTTCATATAATTATTTAGGTGGGAAATTGCTTTTATAGATATTTAAACTATTAATATATATTGTCTAATAGTTTTTGAAATTTAATGTTTTCTAGCATTTCATCAGTATAAAAAGTACCACCCATTATTCTTTTAATAATGTCGTTTTTACTGTAGCCTTCTTTATACATTTTTAAGTCTTTAGTTATGCGTTTTATCATATTAGAGGAGGTATTTAATAGTGTGGTAAGTTCTTTTGCTTTATAAAAATCCTTAGTTAGAATAGTATATAATTTTTTTTGCATTTCAATTTTGTATTTTAAGTCTGTTTCTAAACACTTATGAGGTCCATATTTGCCACGGTGATGTTTTTCACAAAGATATTTATAATTTACTTCAATATCAAAACCACCTTGGTATTTATGAACTATATGATGAATGTCAGCCTTTTTATTGCAAATTTCACAAAAAAACAATAACTACTCCTCCTTTTTAATAACACTTTTATTATATATTATATTATGATGTTTTTCAATTTAACTTTATTTCCTAAGAATTATTTTATAGCTATTAAAGTGTTATTATATTAAGCTTTTTATCTTTATTTTACTTTGTTAACAAATCGTAAATTACCTTGAAAAGGGTTTTATATAACTATATAATATATTATGAAGTATAAGAAAGTGTGGTGATATAAGTGAAACAAAATTACAATTCTTTTAAGTTTTGGGAGACAGCTATTAATGAAAATAAGACAATAAGAGGTCATATGTTCATGGAAACTCCACCTAAGGAAAAATCACTTTATATTCATACACTAATTTTCAGTAAGAAGAATGGGATAGATAATATTTACGCTTATTTTCCAGATGCTAAAGTGTTGCTTGGATACCTTCAACATTCATTTTTACAGGAAGCATTTTATAAATGGATTTATGGTAAAAATAGCGTTGTTACAAAAATTCCATCTTTACCTGTTGATAAAATAATTAGTGATGGATATAAGAAGGGCAGAATATCAAAAGAAACAGCAAATAGCATGAATACTTATTATAATAAGCTAAATAAAATGTGGGATTTACCAAAGGATAGGATAGTTGGTGAATTAATTAAATTTGCAAGGGAATTTAACAAAACATGGTTTGGTGATAATACAGAATTCTTATATATAAAGATTTTTAAAACTCCAAAAGAAGTAGGAGAATTTGTTGTAAATGCTACTTTGGTTACTACATCAGTTGAAAATTTCAAGAGAAAAATAGGCGTTGATATTGATGAATGGAAAAAAATTTGTGAAAAAGCAAACAAGGATGAAGCATTCGGTGAAAAATTCAGAAAAATTATTAGAAAAAATTTATCGGAAATACTATAATGTGTAAAGAGAGTGCAAGATGATTAAATTTAATTATCTTGCACTCTTTTTATAAATTAATCTTCTATTAGGCATATACTTTGAGAAGATATACCTTCAGATTTGCCAGTAAAGCCCAAACCTTCTTCAGTTGTAGCTTTTACATTTACCTTGCTAATATCTATATTTAATGCTAAGGCAATATTTTTTTTCATTTGTTCTATATATGGTGCCATTTTTGGCTTTTGAGCTATTATTATAGAATCTATATTTCCTATTTTATAATTGTGTTTTTTTATAAGTTCTCCTACATATTCTAATAATTTTATACTTGAAATGTCTTTATATTTTTCATCTGTATCAGGAAAGTGTTTGCCTATATCTCCTAGTGCACATGCTCCAAGTATAGAATCCATAATAGCATGTAAAAGAACATCAGCATCTGAGTGACCTAAAAGACCTAATTCGTAAGGAATTTCTACACCACCTATTATTAATTTCCTATCTTTAACAAGTTTATGAACATCATAGCCAAGACCAATTCTCATTTTTAAACTCCTCCTTTTTTGTTTAAGTTTAACATAAATTATTATAAGTATAAATAGTATCTATATGATATAATGTTATAATGATAGAGATTTAAAAGCGAGGTGACATTATGGTACAATTTAAAAAAAATAAATATGTATTCTCTAAATCTCCATCAAATGTTAAGAATGATGATGATTCTTTAAAAATTAGAAGTAGTCAAATTTCTTTATTAGTAAAAGAAATATTTTTATATAAAGTGTTATTAAAAGATTTGGTATCACATATTCCGAATGAAGATCAAAAAAATCTTCTTTTAAATATTGCTTATTATGTAGTTGAAGAACAAGAAATTTTTTCGAAATTTGAAAGAAAACGGATTCTTCCAATTAGATTAATTAGTAGTAAGACACATATTGATTCTAGTTTTATTGAAACATGGCAAGAATACATAATTACATACATAATAATATTAGCTAATCCTAATTATAAAAATATACAAGATTATTTAAAAGTTGAATATAATGAAGACAAATTAAAACATGCAAATCAATATAATGGATTAACATTAATAGAAAAACCAAGAACAGTAGGAATTGTTCTTAAAATAAGCAAAAAAAGCAATATTATTCTTACTAGTGATGGTAGTTTTATTAAAATAAACAGAAAAGAGCAAGAAGAAAAAATAGGAGAAGAGGTTTACGGTATACCTAAAAAAGTTCCTAAAAATGTAGGATTAAAAATTTCTATTGCTTTCATGTTTGTATTATTTGTTGTTTTTGCAATATATAAGCAATATACTACTCCTGTTACTACAGTAATAGTAAGTTCTAGCATACAAGTAAAATATGAAGTTAATAAATTTGATAAAGTAGTATATGTATATTCAAATGATGATTTAGGTAAAGAATTAATTAGAAATACAGATCCAATGGATAGTGCTATTGATGAAGCATTAAAAACTTGTATTGAATATTATAATGATAGTAAACTTATTTCAGCTTCAGGTATTTTGATAACAGTAAATGGAAAAGCTTTAGAGTATGGTAAGCTTCAAGAAACTGCAAATTATGTGGCTGATAAAAAGTTAAATGTATTAATGAATAATGCTGGAAATCAGCATAAATTATTAGATAATGTTTTAAGACAAAGAGAAGAAAATGATACGGCTACTAGTACTAAATAGCAATATGGCTCCATGATTTATTTTTAATCATGGAGCCATATTGCTATTTTTATTTTAATCTTTCTTTAAAGTCTTCAAAGGTATTAGTAGAACTTACATAAATTCTATTTAAGCTTAATGGATTTGTATCTCTTTTAGCATAACCTTTATTTGTAGTAAATGCTAAAGAATATCCAGCTTCTTTTGCTGCCTTTATGGAATCTTCATTATAATCTCCAAAAGGGTAAGCGACGGAAATAACCTCTTTTCCTGTTATACTTTCTAATGTACTTTTTGATTCTTTAAGTTCTTTAAGCTGTTCTTCATAAGATAATGTATCTAGGTGACTATGGTTTTTAGTATGACTTTCTATATCTATGCCATAATCAGATAATTCCTTAAGCTGATCTTTTGACATATAGTATCCATCATCAGTTCCGCTAGTAATTATAAATATAGTTGCTTTCATGTTAAGCTCTTTAAGAATAGGAAAAGCATTAACATAATTGTCAATATATCCATCATCAAAGGTTATAACAATACTTTTTTCTGGAATTTCTTTATTATTAATAATATAGTCATTTAATTCTGACATTGTAAGGGTAGTATAGCCTGAATCCTTTATATATGTTAGTTGCTTTTTTAAATTTTCTTTAGATAAAATTACTTCATTAGCTTCTGAATCTTCAATTGAGTGATAATAAAGTACAGGAACTCCTCTATTATCATTAATCATATTTAGTCCTTCAAATCTATTTGTTGTAGAAGATGCATCATTGCTAGAAACATTTTCTTCTTCAGGGGAAGTGGTGGCTATAGAAGTACTTTCTTCTATAGAATTAGTAGTGTCGGAAGTTTCTTCTTTGCCTTTTATGAGTCCTAATGCTAATACTATTATGAGTACAGCAGAAAGTACAATTATTAGTATATTGTAAAATTTTTTGTTCATAAAATAAAACCTCCTTGTATTAATAATACATTTTATCATATTATCATATGAGTTACTAATTATCAAATATATTGAAGGAATAAATGGGAAAAAATAGATATTGTCCACATTATCCACACTCTATTGTGGATAACATGTTACAAAACTGTTAATATATATGTTGGTATATATGTTGATAAATGAATAAATTTGTGGAAAACTATATGTAAATAAATGTAATTAGATTATAATGTCGTAATATAGGCTGTTTGCAATGTGTATAAATAATTCCAAAATGAAAAATTATCCACAAAAAACTGTTTATAATAAGTTGGCAATTTGTTTTCTTGTGAATAATGTTTATTATTTTATAGGTTGTTTTCTAGCATTCTATATCCTACACTAATTTCTGTGAATATATATTGAGGTTCTGCTGGATTAGGTTCAATTTTTCTTCTAATGTGAGCCATATTAACTCTTAAAATTTTATTATCATCCCCCATATTAGGCCCCCATACATTTTGTATAATATTTGAATATGTTAATACCATTCCTGAGTTTTTGGCAAGGTAGGATACAATTTTATATTCAATAGGAGTTAAGTGAATTTCTGTGTTATTTACAGTAACTTTTCTTAAATTAAAATCTATATTAAGACCTGAAGAATTATAATTAGTATAGCGGATGCTGTTTGAAATTATTTGAGAATTATGTCTTATGGAAGTTTTAATTCGTGCCACTAATTCTAATGTTCCAAAGGGTTTTGTAATGTAATCATCTGCACCTAAGTTCAATGCTTCAACTTTATCTTTTTCATTGATTCTTGCAGATAAGACTATTATGGGAATGTTTGACCACGTTCTTACTTCTTTAATTATTTCAATTCCATCTATATCTGGAAGTCCTAAATCTAATAGTATTACATCTGGACATAAAGAAGATATTAAGGATAAACCTTCTTTTCCAGAATAAGCATTGACCACTTTATATTTATATATAGATAATGCTTTAGAAATAAAAGAAGCAATGTTTTTTTCATCTTCAATTATTAAGATGCTGTATTTATTGTCTGCCATTTAAATTTTCCTCCTTTGGTAAAGTAAAATAAAATTCAGCACCATCATTATGATTTTTGGCATTTATTGTTCCCTTGTGTGCTGCAATTATAGTTTGGCATATAGAAAGACCAAGCCCCATGCCTTTATACCTATCAGATGAATAGTATTTATTATTTGAATTCTTATTAAATATGTATTCTATAAAGTCACTTGAAATTCCAGTACCATAATCTTTTACATGAACTTCAATTTCATTTTTATTTTCTGTAGTAAAAATATCAATTGGTTTAGAACTATTTGAATGTTCTATTGCATTTTCAAGAAGATTTATTACAACTTGTTCAATTAAGATAGCATCCATAGGTATCATAATGAAATCATCCATTAATTTTACATTTATATTGCAATTTGGGAACCTTTTTTTTACTCGTAAGACTCCTGCTGAAATAACTTCTTCAATGGGTTCTGGAGTTTTAATAAGTCTTGTGCTGTCATCTTGTATTTTTGTTATTGATAGAATATTTTCTACCATATGTAAAAGCCAACTAGAATCTTCGTGAATATGTGTGACAAGTTCTAATTTATCCTTATCAGTAAGGGCATCAAAACATTCAAGAAATGAATTACTAGAACCAATTATACTTGTAAGGGGCGTCCTTAAGTCATGAGAAATTGCTCTAAGAAGCATTGCTCTCATTTTTTCTTTATCAGCTTCCATAAGAAGTCTTTCACGTTCTTTTAAGGCTTCTGCTTGTTTTTTCATGTTAGTAGTAGTAGCACTTGTTATAAGAGATATTGTGAGCATTAAAATAAATGTTACAGGGTATCCTGTAATTGTAAAATTCAATTTAAAATATGGATATGTAAATAAGTAATTTACGCATATTACTGATATTAGTGAGGCCATTATTCCTAAAATATATCCAGAGGAAAAACGTGCTATTAAAACAATAAATAGTATATATATAAGTGCTATTATTATATTACTTTGAGGTGATATTTTAGTAGCTAAAAAAGATAATAATGTAGCTATAAGTAACATTAAAAAAGTAATTAATATATCTTTGTCTAGATTAATAAATTTAAATTTTTTCATAAGTATCATACTCCTATTATTTTCCATAGTATATTATATAACTAATTTTGATTATAAAGAATAGAATTACTGCTAAGATTTTGTTAAGGTTTTACATATTTTATTGTTTAGCAATTTTTCTTATGATAAATTTTTGGTAAACATATTTTATGGGGGGATTATTTTGACTTTTGTAATGGTACTTGGAGTAGTTACATGTATAGTTGGTTTTGCATGGGCTATTTATGATGAATATATAAAAAAATAAAGAGACTGTTTTTATAGCAGCCTCTTATTATCATGTAATTTTTTTATTATAGTATTTAAACCATTAGATGCATACATTGTAAAGAAAGGAAGATATAATATTAAGTTTTTGCCATATATAGCTGCAGCCTAATATCTTACATAAAGATTTTACTATGAATAATAAAAATAAATTGTTAGGATACGTAGAAAAATATAATTAAAAGAATTTATAAAAATTTCTTTGATTTTATTCATAAGAAATAAGCTTACTATTTTTAATCTAATAATAGGATAATATATTGCACAAAAAAATAAACATATAAGTAGAAGTAATTGTTTATTAATGGTAAAATAAAATTATAAATATAAAGGATGGTAATTTATATGTCAGAAATTTTAACTTTTATAGTAGGTATATGCCTATTAGTAGTTGTATTTAAATTTATAAAAGGTATAGTAAAGTTCTTAATATCAGCTGTTATAGTACTTGCAGTAATTGGAGGTTTCTTTTACTTTTCAAATGGAGGTAGTATTGACAAATTGAAGGAAGGAACAGAACAGTATACTGAAATAGTAAAGCTTGTTAATGAAAACAAGGATAAGGTAAAGTTAGAAAATGGTAATGTAATGTTTAATATAAATAATAAGTGGTATGATACCTCAGAATTAAATAAAGTCAAGAAAACAGAAAATGGTTATTCTACTGAAATTAATGGACAAAAGATTGAAGTTACAGACGAAGAGATAAATGAAGCTATAAGAATATTATTAAATTAGAAAAGATAGGCTGTTTTAAAGCAGCTTATTTTTTTTATCACATCAGCTGATAAAATATATCAATTGATAAAAATATTCATTTACAATTAAGAAAACCTGTGATATATTTGTAATGGTGTAAATTTATCGCGGCAAAAAAATTATAATAGGAGATGAAAATATGGCAAAAATGATGGGACCTAGATTTAAAAGGTGCAGAAGATTAGGATTAAATGTTGTAGGTCATCCAAAGGCAATGAATAGAGCTGGAAGTGATACTGCAAGAGATTCTAAAAAACTATCATATTATGGAAAACAACTTTTAGAGAAGCAAAGATTAAAGGCTTACTATGGAGTAATGGAAAAACAATTTAGAAATTATTATAAAAAGGCTGCAAAGGATAAGGAATCAACAGGTAATACTTTAATTAGATTATTAGAATGTAGACTAGATAACATTGTATATAGATTAGGATTTGCTACATCAGTAGCACAAGCAAGACAAATGGTAGTTCATGGACATATTTTAGTTAATGGACAAAAGATAGATATACCTTCTTATAATGTAAATTTAGGTGATGTTGTTTCACTAAAAGAAAAATCAAGACAAAATGAAATGTTTAAGGATAATTTTGAAAATAGTGTAATTCAGTTGCCTTATTTAGAAAAGAATGTTGAAGATTTTAGTGGTAAATTAGTAAGGTATCCACAAAGAGAAGAAGTTCCTATACTAATAAATGAAGTTCTTGTAGTAGAATTCTATTCAAAACAACTATAAGTTAAGTAATTTATTATGGAGGTGCAAAAAAGTTTGAATTATCAATGCAAAAAGAGTTACAGTCAGTATTCTTATTGGGAAAGCAAGATAATAAATAATGAAAATTTGTGGGTTGGAAATTTTAGTGGCGAAAAGATAACAAAAGATTCAGTAATAATTTATTCTGGAATGATGAATAAAGATAAAAATATCTTTGAACATGGTTGGGTTGTTTATCCTAATATTTATACTGCCTTAGGATTTATTCAAAATGTTTTTGTACCAACAGCTACTGTTACATGGCATAAGGATGATGCTGATGGATTATTAATTCCAATAGTTGATTTTTATATGATTTTAGAAAAATTTATTGAAGATGATCTTAAGGATGCAAACTTGTTTAAAGAAATTAATGATATATATAATGAATTAGATGAGTTATGGCAGGAAAACAAAGATATGATTAATAGTAAAGTTAATATAATATCAGATAAATGTAACAAACTTTGGGATTATGAGCCAGATAAAAAAATATTTATTAAAGTATTTAGTAATATTGATGATATAATACCTTTTATTTTAATTAAAATAACATTCATAAAAAAGTCTTAATTTTGATGAATTCAAAATAGGACTTTTTTTATTTACTATAATACAAAAGGCACCATAAAAAGATATTTTTCATATATTAATGTAATAGCTTTTGTGTGGAGATAAAAATATGATATATGCACTTATACTTGCAGGGGGTAAAGGAAGCAGATTGTATCCTTTATCAAGACTTAATAAACCAAAACAATTTTTAAAATCTGAAAATAATAATAGTTTTCTTGTTAATACTGTTGATAGAATAAGACCATTTATTAAGGATGAAAATATATATGTTGTTACAAATGATTTTTATAAAGATCAAATAAGAAAAGAACTTGATTTTATTGATGATTCAAACATATTTACAGAACCTCAAAATAAGGAGACTGCTACATGTATAGGTCTTTCGGCAATAAAGCTTTTAAAAAAAGATAAAGATGCAGTAATTATTGCACTTCCATCAGATCATTATATTGAAGATGAGGATAAATATTTAAAAGTTCTTAAAGAAGCTAGCTATATTGCTAATAGAAGAAGGGGCATAGTAACCCTTGGAATAAAACCAACAAGGGCAGAAACTGGATATGGTTATATTGAAATTGGTGATAGAATAATAAATCATGAAGATTCATATAAGGTAGCTAGATTTACTGAAAAGCCTAACGGAGAAGTTGCAAAAACTTTTCTAGAGAAAGGAAATTATTTATGGAACTCAGGAATGTTCGTATTTAGAGCTGATGTAATACTTCGAGAAATAGAAAAGTACATTCCTAAAATTTATAAATCTTTATCTAATATTTATATAAATTTAGATACAGAACATGAAAAAGATATAATAAAAAGTGAATATGAAAAAATAGAAGGTATATCAATTGATTTTGGAATTATGCAAAAAACACGTAAGGCATATGTAATTAAGTGTGATTTTAAATGGGATGACATTGGAAGCTTTCATGCATTTTCAAGATTTCTAATGCAAAACCATGAAAATAAATTTTCAAATAATGTATATTTGGAAGAATGTAAAAATTGTTCTGTCTTTGGGAAAAATAATTTAATAATAGGCATAGGTCTTAAGGACATAGTCGTGGTAGATGCAGGAGATGTAATACTTGTAATGGATAAAGATAAAGATCAAGATATTAAGCATGTTTTGAAGAAAATATCAAATATAAAAGATTATACTAAGTACATTTAATAAGTATTTATAGATTTTATTGAAATCGTTAAATAATTAACTTTCATTGAAATGAAAAATAAGTAGTAGTATAATTTATATAACGATAAACAAATGTAATGGGTTAGGAATTATTGAGTAAAGTTTTTGTGTTTTATATAGTTATTTGCATTTACTTATGCTTAAAAATATAAGAAGGTGTTAAAAACAATGTTAATAAATACTCATCTGATGTTGGCAAATAGCATTTTAGACAAGGCAAATGGTAAAAAAATATATTTAATTAATAGAAATAGGTTTTTGTGGGGTAACATTAAGCCAGATTGTGTTTCTAAATATAAATTAAAAAAGCATTATTATGAAGAAAGTATAGATATGGTTATTAAAAAGATAAATTTTTTATCTAACATTACTATTAGTGATTTATACTATGATTATGGTAAAAGTAAATTTAGTGAAGAACTAGGAGTTGTATGTCATTTTTTATGTGATTTCTTTTGTGTACCACATAATCAAAGATGGGAATTTAAAAAAGCCATGAAAAAGCATGTACTATATGAGAAAAGATTAGCAAAAGTTGCAAAAGATTTTAAACCAACTTTCTATTATGAAGAAAATCTACAAGTTAAAGATGTAAGAAAATTCATTATATACCATAAGGCAAAATATGAAACAGTAGTTTCATATTTTAACGATTTAGATTATGCATATTTTATGTGTAATAGCATTATAAATGCAGTTCTAAATCAAATATCAAAAAATCAATATTTACAAGCTAAAAAAGCTTCTTAAGAAATGTTTCTTAAGAAGCTTTTTTTATACAAAAAATTTGAAATTTAGTTGACAAATAATAATAAATTTCATATACTTATATTAACATATGAACAATTGTTCATATGTTAATATAAGGCGGTGATAAAATGAATAAAAATTTATATAAGAAAAATACTAATGAAACAATTGAAAAATGCAATTGTAATATTATACATGATGATATTGTAAATAGGGTAAAAGACTTATTACCCAAAGAAGAAATTCTTTATGATTTAGCTGAACTTTTTAAAGTTTTTGGAGATTCCACAAGAATTAAAATTATATGTGCACTTTTTGAGTCAGAAATGTGTGTGTGTGATTTATCAGCCCTTTTAGGTATTAGCCAATCTGCTATTTCTCACCAATTAAGAACATTAAAAAATGCTAGACTTGTAAGATATAGAAGAGATGGAAAAGTTATTTATTATTCGTTAGATGATGATCATATTAAGCACATATTTGATGAAGGATTGAACCATATTACTGAATAGAGGAGATGAGTTTATGGAAACAAACAAGATAAAATTATCATTAAAAGGTCTTGATTGCCCTAATTGTGCAGCAAAGATAGAAAGAAAAGTTAATGATTTAGAAGAAGTAAAAGAAGCATCATTAAATTTTGCAGTTCAATATATAGCAATAGATATAAAAGACGGCTTTGATTCAGAAAATGTAAAAACAAAGGTAAAAGAAATTGTAAATTCATTAGAACCAGATGTAGTTGTATCAGAATATAAAAATACAAAAATTAAGCATGCTAATCTTAAAGAAGGTCATGCTAAAATTAACAATTTAAAAGAAATAGAACCAAGAAAAATAGAAACTCCAAAAGAGGAAAAAAAGGAAAATATATTTAAAGAAAATATTCCTTTATTTGTAGGTATCGCAATTTACTTATTGGCTGTTATATTTTTTCAAGATAAATCTTATGGAGTAGTATTATTTTTAGTAAGTTATGCTTTAGTTGGATTTGAAGTAATATTAGCTGCATTAAAAAATATATTTAGAGGTGAAATTTTTGATGAAAACTTTCTTATGGCAGTAGCTACTATTGGAGCTTTTTCTATAAAAGAATATCCAGAAGCAGTTGCAGTAATGATATTTTATCAAATAGGTGAAATGTTTCAAGATTACGCTGTTAATAAATCAAGAAAATCAATATCATCTCTTATGGATATAAAAGCTGATTATGCTAATATTTTAGTAAATGATAAAGAAAAAAAAGTATCCCCAGAAGATGTTGATATTGATGATATTATAGTAGTTAGACCAGGCGAAAGAGTTCCTTTAGATGGTATTATAATAGAAGGAGAATCATCTCTTGATACATCAGCATTAACAGGTGAAACTGTTCCAAGAAATGCTGCTACTAATGACGAAGTTTTATCTGGTAGTATAAATATTTCAGGATTGTTAAAAATAAAAGTAACTAAAGCTTATGGAGAATCAACAGTAGCTAGAATATTAGAACTTGTAGAAAATGCAGGAAGTAAGAAAGCTAAAACTGAAAAATTTATAACAAAATTTGCAAAAGTTTATACACCTACAGTAGTAGCACTTGCAGTTTTACTTGCAGTAATTCCAACTATTTTTATAAGTGGTGCAGAATTTAGTGATTGGCTTTACAGAGCATTAGTATTTCTTGTAGTTTCATGCCCATGTGCTCTTGTTATTTCAATTCCTCTTGGTTTATTTGCAGGAATTGGTGGAGCATCTAAAAAAGGAGTTTTAATAAAGGGTGGTAACTTTGTAGAACTTTTAAAAGATGTTGATACAGTTGTATTTGATAAAACTGGAACTTTAACAAAGGGAACATTTAATGTAGTAAAAGTAAAGGCTGTAAATATTTCAGAAGATGAACTTATAAGACTTGCAGCTATGGGAGAAAGTTTTTCTAATCACCCTATTGCAAAATCTATAGTTCAATATTATCATAAGGAAATTGACAAAGACATTATTAAAAATTATAAAGAAATATCAGGTAATGGTATAAGTGTTCAAATTGAAGATAAAAATATACTTTTAGGTAATAGTAAACTTATGAGTAGTAACAACATTAAATTTGAATCTGAAGAAACTATAGGAACAATAGTTTATGTTGCTGTTAATAATGAGTTTAAGGGCTATATAATAATTTCAGATGAAATAAAAGAAACATCTAAAGAAGCAATAAAATCATTAAAACAATTAGGTGTAAAGAGAACAATTATGCTTACTGGTGATAGCAAAAATGTTGCAGAAAAGGTAGCTAAAGATATTGGTATTGATAGTGTATATTCAGAACTTTTACCAGCAGATAAAGTTGAAAAAGTAGAAAAATTATTAAATGAAGAAGAAAAAAATGATAAGCTTGTATTTGTAGGTGATGGAATAAATGATGCACCAGTACTTGCAAGAGCCGATATTGGAGTTGCTATGGGAGGCATTGGATCTGATGCTGCTATTGAAGCTGCTGATGTTGTTTTAATGCGAGATGATCCTTTAGCTTTAAAAGATGCTATAAAAATAGGCAGAAAAACAACAGGAATACTATGGCAAAATATTGTGTTTGCACTTGTAGTAAAAGTTGGAGTTCTTATATTAAGTACTTTTGGATATGCTAATATGTGGCTTGGAGTTTTTGCCGATGTAGGAGTTACTCTTATTGCAGTACTTAATTCAATGAGAGCCTTAAGAAATAATTAGTAAAAAAAGCGCCTTGGCGCTTTTTTATTAAATAATAATTAAATCAAAGGAATAATATTGAAATTTATGACGGATTATGATACACTTTAGGTATAAAATTTGTAAGATGCTCATAGTAGCAGGAGGTGTCCCATGAGAACTGCACTTTTAGTTGTAGAAATAATTATTGGATTAGTAGTTATAGTATCTGTGTTAATGCAACCAAGTAAATCAGATGCATTAAGTGGTTTGATTCAAGGAAGCAATAACGATTCATTCTATTCAAAAAATAAATCAAGAACTAAAGAAGTTATGCTTGAAAGATTAACTGTCATTTCAATGATATTATTCGCAGTTGTAGCCATAGCACTAAATTTAGTTAAATAATTATAGAAATTTACAGCTATTCTTTATGTAATAGCTGTTTATTTTTTTAAATAAATTTGATTGAATTTTCTGAAAATTATATTTCCAGAAATTCATATAAATAAAGCTTCAAAGTAAAATTGTTCTTTAAGCTTTATTAGATTCTACATTTTAGTTTATAGTACACTTTTTCTAAATAATTATAGGTGAAATTTTAAAATCTATAATTTATTACTTATCATTTTAATATCATATTAATATGATACTAATGTTTATTAAAGGGTAAAGGGGATGGAGACTATGAAATTATTATTAATACCTATGGGTTGTGGAATCTTAGCATTACTTATTACTACTTTTATTGGCTTTGATGTTTTAAAGAAAGATGAAGGAAATGGCAAAATGAAAGAAATATCAAAGCATATTGAAGAAGGGGCAATGGCATTTTTAAAGAAAGAATATTCATATCTTTTGGTATTCATAGTTGCTGTATTTGCCCTTATTGCAATATTCCTTAATATTAAAACAGCTGTTTCATTTATAGTTGGTTCAGCCTTTTCAATTATTGCAGGTTATTGTGGTATGAGAATAGCTGTAAAGGCAAATGTAAGAACAGCACAGGCTGCAAAAAAAGGCATAAAACCTGCTCTTTCTGTAGCTTTTTCTGGTGGTACTGTAATGGGACTTTGTGTTGTGGGACTTGGACTTCTTGGACTTGGAATCTTTTCACTTCTTTTTAATCTAAATGCTGAATATATTACAGGATTTGGACTTGGAGCTTCTTCAATTGCACTATTTGCAAGAGTTGGTGGAGGTATATATACAAAGGCAGCAGATGTTGGTGCCGATCTTGTTGGTAAGGTCGAAGCTGGAATACCAGAAGATGACCCTAGAAATCCTGCAGTTATTGCAGATAATGTTGGTGACAATGTTGGTGATGTAGCTGGAATGGGGGCAGATCTTTTTGAATCATATGTAGGATCTATAATCTCAGCTATTACTTTAGGCAGTGTATTATCAGCAGTATCTAGTGAAGAGGGAGCTATTTACCCACTTTTATTATCATCAATAGGAATTGTAGCATCAATTATAGGTATAGTAATTGTGAAATGTTTTTCTGGTGATAATCCTCAAAAAGCATTAAATCTTGGAAGCTTAGTATCTGGAATAATGGTTGTTATTTTTGGTGGTGCATTATGCTATTATATGTTTGGTAGTTTTACATTGTTTATACCAGTAATTGCTGGTCTTGCAGTTGGATTAATAATAGGTAAAATTACAGAAATATATACATCTTCTGATTTTAAATATGTAAAAAATATTGCAAAGGAATCAGAAACTGGACCAGCTACTAATATTATTTCTGGGCTTTCAGTAGGAATGAAATCTACATTAGTACCTGTTGTTTTAATTGCAATTGGAATATTTATAGCCTTTTATAGTGTTGGTGGATTAAATGATGCTAGTATTGGATTATATGGAATTGCTCTTTCCGCTGTAGGTATGCTTTCTACAACAGGTATTACAGTAGCTGTGGATGCCTATGGACCAATTGCAGATAATGCAGGTGGAATTGCAGAAATGAGTGGCTTGGATCCAAAGGTACGTGATATTACAGATAAACTTGATTCAGTTGGTAATACTACAGCTGCAATAGGAAAAGGCTTTGCAATAGGATCTGCTGCATTAACAGCATTAGCTCTTTTTGCATCATATGCCCAGGCAGTAAATTTATCTACTATTGATTTATTAAATCCATTAACATTAATAGGTGTATTAATAGGTGGTATGCTTCCATTTTTATTTGCATCACTTACAATGTCTTCTGTTGGTGAAGCTGCAACAGAAATGGTTCAGGAAGTTAGAAGACAATTTAAAGAAAAGAAAGGAATACTTGAGGGCAAGGAAAAACCAGATTATGCAAGGTGCGTAGAAATATCTACAAGGGCAGCTCTTAGAAAAATGATTCTTCCTGGAATTCTTGCTATTGTAGTACCTATTTTAGTAGGCCTATTCTTAGGAGCTGAAGCTTTAGCAGGAGTTATAGGGGGAGGCGTTGTAACAGGTGTTCTTATGGCAATAATGATGGCAAATGCCGGAGGAGCTTGGGATAATGCTAAAAAATATATTGAAGGGGGAGCTCATGGAGGCAAAGGAAGTCAGCCTCATAAAGCTGCAGTAGTTGGAGACACTGTTGGCGATCCATTTAAGGATACATCAGGACCATCTATGAATATATTAATTAAATTAATGACTATAGTATCACTTGTATTTGCACCTTTAATAGTTAAATTTGGTGGAATACTAATAAACTTAATTATTAAATAAGTATTTATAAAAAAGTTTCAAGGTCTTTATGGCTTTGAGACTTTTTTTAAATTTTTGTTGTATTGAATATTATAGTACAATTAGGAGAAAATTAAGAATAAAAATGTTATATTAATTTAATGTGAATTTTACATAAAAGTTATGTATTTTCTTGTTATTAGTGCAATATTTAACGTGGCTTATGATACAATATAATTATAATATATATTTAAAGGAGGCTGATATTATGGGAATTAAACAAACACTAATTAGTTTTATGAAAGATGAAGCATATAGACCAATGGATATACAGGAACTTGCAGCAATATTTGATATTGATAAAGATGAATTTAAGGCTTTTAAAAAGGCATTAAAAACTATGGAAAAGGAAGGCCTTATAGTTAAAAACAAGAAGGAAAGATATGCAATTCCTTCAAGAATGGGATTATTATCTGGAAAGCTTCAATCACATCCAAAGGGATACGCTTTTTTAATTCCAGACAATGAAAAAGAAAAAGATGTATTTATACCAGCTTCTTTTATTAATGGTGCTATGAATGGTGATAAAGTATTAGTTCAAGTTACAAAAGAAGATAAAGGTTCTAGGAAAAGGGAAGGGGAAGTAATAAAAATAGTAGAAAGGGCAAACAAAAAATTTGTAGGCACCTTTGAAGATAGCAAAAATTTTGGATTTGTTGTGGTAGATGACACAAGAATAAGTCAGGACATATTCATTAATAAAAAGGATTTTAATGGAGCCAAAAATGGTGATGTAGTTACAGTTGAGATTACAAAGTGGCCAGATAAGCGAAGAAGTCCTGAAGGAATAGTTACAGAAATATTAGGCAAAAAAGGTGATAAAGGTCTTGATATATTAACAATTATTAAAAAGTTTGGATTGCCAGAGGAATTTCCAGCTAAAGTTTTAAATTTTGCAGAGGCAATTCCAAATGAGATCGAAGAAAAAGAATATAAAAGAAGAAGAGATTTAAGAGATTTAAAAATGGTTACCATTGATGGAGAAGATGCTAAGGACTTAGATGATGCTGTATCAATTGAAAGACTTCCAAATGGAAGATATAGACTTGGAGTCCATATAGCTGATGTTAGTCATTATGTTCGTGAAAAAAATCCTTTAGATAAGGAAGCTTTAAAAAGAGGTACATCTGTTTATTTAATAGATAGAGTAATACCAATGCTTCCTAAAAAACTATCAAATGGTATATGTTCACTTAATCCAAAGGTAGATAGACTTGCTCTTAGTTGCATTATGACCATAGATAATAATGGAACTGTTTTAGATCATGAAATAATGGAATCTATTATTAAAACAAATGAAAGAATGACTTATACAGATGTTACAAAAATTCTTAAAGATAATGATGAAGAACTTATAAAAAGATATGATTATCTTGTAGATGATTTTAAGGCTATGGAAGAGCTTTGTAATATCCTTTATAAAAAGAGAATAAAAAGAGGTGCTATAGATTTTGAGTTCCAAGAAGCTAATATTATTTTAAATGAACTTGGAAAGCCTATTGAAATTAAGCCTTATGCACGAGAAATTGCCAATAGAATGATTGAAGAATTTATGCTTGTATGTAATGAAACCATAGCAGAAGCAATGTTTTATAAAAAAGTTCCATTTGTTTATAGAATTCATGAAAATCCAGATGCAGAAAAATTACAAAAATTCAAAGAATTTGCTTATAACCTTGGATACGTTATGAAGTTATCAGATGAAGTACATCCAAAAGAACTTCAATCAATAATAGAAAAAGTTAAAGGTAAAAATGAAGAAATTGTTATAAATACACTTCTTTTAAGAAGTATGATGCAAGCAAGATATTCTCCTGAAAATGTAGGGCATTTTGGGTTAGCTGCTGAATATTATTGTCATTTTACATCACCAATTAGAAGATACCCAGACCTTCAAATTCATAGAATTATAAAAGAATATTTAAATGGAAAATTAGACGATGTAAGGGTTAAAAAGCTTACTAATTTAGTAGATTATGCAGCAAAGCAATCATCAGAAACTGAAAGGGTAGCACAGGATGCAGAAAGAGAAGTGGATGATTTAAAGAAAGCAGAATATATGCTTGATAGAATTGGAGAAGAATATACTGGAATAATATCATCAGTTACATCTTTTGGTATGTTTGTAGAACTTCCTAATACAATAGAAGGACTTGTTCATATTACTGCCCTTGATGATGATTATTATATTTATGATGAAAGTCATCTTTGCTTAATAGGAGAAAGAAATAGAAAGATATATAAGCTTGGTGACAAGGTAAAGGTTCAATGTAGTCGTGTGGATATTCCAAATCGTGAGATATTCTTTGAACTTGTAGAAGATAGTAGTGAAAGGGAAGAAATAAAACCAAGTAATGAACTAAAGGAAAAGATTCCAGAAGTCAAGGAAAGTCTAAAAAAAGACATTGAATAATTAAATAGTAATGTATTATAATTAATTGTAATACATTACTATTACAATTTTAAATATATAAAAACCTAAGTAGGTGATAACAAAGTGGCAAGAAAGAAAAACAGTAATTCCTTAGCTGAAAATAGAAAAGCTAGGCATGATTATTTTATAGAAGAAACAATAGAAGCAGGTTTAGCTTTGGTAGGTACTGAAGTTAAATCTATAAGACTTGGTAAGTGTAATTTAAAAGATAGCTATGCAGATATTGAAAATGGTGAAGTTCTTATAAAGCAAATGCATATTAGTCCTTATGATCAAGGAAATATTTTTAATGTTGATCCATTGAGAAATAGAAAATTACTTCTTCATAAAAGCGAAATATTTAGACTTGTGGGTCTTGTGCAAAGAGATGGTTATGCATTAATACCATTGTCATTATATCTTAAAAATAGCAAAGTTAAGGTGGCTCTTGGTGTATGTAAGGGTAAGAAAAATTATGATAAGAGGGATGCCCTTATAGAAAAAGCTCAAAAGAGAGATATTGACAGACAAATGAAAATGAGAAACAGAAGTTAATATTTAAAAATATCCTATGAATAAGTATAATAAAATTTATTTCATAGGATATTTTTATAATAAAATTGAGGGGAAAATACTAATGGAAAAAGCTTTTAATTATATGGTTGATTATTTGAAAAAAAGTAGCACAAAGAAAAATATTATAAAGATTTCAATTTTTGCACTTTTAATAAGAAGTACGCTTTTAATATTTGAAAGTGGCGATTATACAATGTTTTTGTCAAAATGGTGTGAATACTTAAAGTCAAATGGTGGTTTTAAAGCCATTGTAAGTATAGAAGCAGATTATAATGCTGTATATTTGTATTTTTTAGCATTTTTCACCTATTTGCCTATTAAATATTTGTATTCTATAAAAATACTATCAATTATCTTTGATTTTGTAATGGCATTAGGTGCATATCTTATTACTTATGAGTTCTATAAGGATGATGAAAATGTGAAAGTGTATCAAACATTATCCTTTGCAGCTGTACTTTTTATGCCAACAGTTATTTTAAATAGTTCATTTTGGGCTCAATGTGATTCTATTTATGCTGCTTTTGTAGTTTTTTCATTATATTTTATGTTAAAGAAAAAATATAATACAAGCTTTATTTTATATGCAGTAGCTATTACATTTAAATTGCAAGCTATATTTTTATTGCCTGTTTATGGATTATTGTATTTAAAAAATAAGGAATTTTCTATTTTTAAATTTTTGTGGATACCAATAGTTAATTTTCTATTGTATATCCCAGCAATAATACTGGGAAAACCAATATCATCAGTATTTGATGCATATTTTACTCAAGTTAACAATTATGATTATAAAATAGTATTTGGATACCCTAATATATATAATTTTTTCCCATTAGATGCAGTATATCTTATAAAACCAGGAATAATATTTACAATGTGTCTTCTTGCAGTTGTTGCTTTAATTGTTTTATATACTAGAAAAAAAATTAACAATGAGGATATAATAGAATTAAGCATTGGAATAATATTTTTAGTTACATACTTTTTGCCTAAAATGCATGAAAGGTATGCATTTGTTGCAGAAGTGCTAGTTGTTATTTATTTTATTATTTCGAAAAAAAATCAAAATGCAACTATGATAGCAATGTTAGTTGCATTGGCAACATATGGTGCAGGTCTTATGGGGCTTCCTGATTTTGTTGTTACTACTATAGCTTTATTTCAAATTTATCCTGTAGTAATATTTATTAAAAATATTATAAGTAAGAGGGAAAGTTAATAAAATATTAGTAAATAAAAAGCTATTATTCTTATAAAAACAAAGAATAATAGCTTTTGTCAGTATAACTGACGTTTTTACAATCCTGGGTGGAAATGTAAAAATGTATATAAAAAAATTGTTGGGCTATTTAAAAATTTTATTAATTTATAAATTCATACTAACAACTAGTTTACAGTAAATTATTGTTTTTGTCTAGTGCAGATATTAAAATGTTTACATTTTTCTAAGGAAACTTTAAGCTATAGCATTGTTTTCAAAGTATTCTAATGAAGATATAAATAGTTTAACTGCAGACGAAATTTTAAATTATATAAATCTTTATGGAAGTTATACTGGAAAGGATCTTATAAAGGAATTAGGTTTACAAAAGGTTAAGGATAATATTGATTCATTTAAAGGATTAACTAATTTTGAAGATATATTATATGAAGCAGAAGAATATTATGGATATTCTTCAGAAAGTGATACATCTGATGATTCAAATAAAACCTCTAATTCAGATAAACTTCAAGAAAATAATTCTACTGATAAGATGCTTGGTTATGATGAATCTAATAAAAATAATTTTGATAGAAATGATAATTATTCAGAGGACAGTAATAAAAATACAAATGAAAATAATAATAAATTACCATCAAATACTTCAACATCTTCAAATACTGGTGATACATCAAATCTTTTGTTAGCTTTATCAGGAATAATTGGATTATTAGGTATTAAAAAGAGAAGATAAAATATAAAAGACTGCTTAAAGATTATGATATGCATATCAATTTCTTAGAAGCAGTCTCCTTTTATTTATTTATCCATTCTAAAAGTTCTTCATGTTTATAGGCAATATCGGAGCAATCAATTTTATTAATAAAAATTAAATCACTAGGATTGCTTATAGATTTTATTTCATTATACATTTTATCAGCAGTTAATGTGGTTTTTACTACAAAGGAATAAGGAAGAACTTGAGCCCAGGCACCAAAAGATTTTATTTTAGCTTCTATTTTATAGCTAGAATCTTCATCACTATGTTCGTGATTGTGATTAGGATCATCACAAGAGCAACTTCCAGTATCACTGATAAAAAATGTAATATTATATTTATTCATTATATAAATCCTCCAATAATAATAGTATATTTATTATATCATTTTAATTGATAATATAAATCAATTAAAATGATAAGTTTTTAAAATTCTATTGACAATAATAATATATGAAGTATATAATGAGGTACTAGGAAAGTTCAAAATTAAATAAGTTTTTGTTTTGAAAGATTTCCTTACTCACATGGGGGCGCTTTGGCTTCGACGGGGGTAAGGCGAGTCTGATAAGCGAGCCGAGGTAAGCATGTATCCTCGTTAATAAAGTATGCATTAAATATAAACGCAGAAGATAATTTTGCATTAGCAGCTTAATTTAAGCTACTCATCTGTCCAGGTTGCCTACGGCTTGGGTTGCAGGTGTCAAACAGTGGGAAACGAAGCTGAGCAAAGCTTTGAGCTCAGGGGGTATTTATGAAGCTAGCAAATAAGTTGCCCGTTTGTAGGCATACTTAGGCGTGAACTTTTGTATGCAAACTACGCCCGTAGAAATTCAGATTCAACTGCTTTCGGACAGGGGTTCGATACCCCTCGCCTCCACCAGAAAAAATAGCTATAAATTGCTTTGGCAATTTATAGCTATTTTATTGTAATAAACTTTTCATAAAACCTTTTTTAGCCTCAAACATCTCCTTGCTATATCTACCATTTCTAGAAGTTGCTGATTTATATTCATTTATTATAAGTTAAGCCCTTATCTTCTTACTTTTAATAAGAAGATAAGGATAAACATCCCTAATTAAATTAATAGCATCATCATATTTAAATATAACTATAGCAATTTTATTTTCAAAAGAGGAAATTTATTCTAAGATTTATTAACAAATAATAAAAAAAATCACAATATTTTTAGAATGTTATAAATTTAACAAAGTATTAATAATATTATGTTAAAATGCAAAATATATGAATCAAGATAATCTTGACAGTGACTATAAAATGATATAAAATTTCATTTGAGAAGAGAAATCAAACAGAACTACATCTTTTATGAAATGCATATAATTTATTATAAATTTTTTAAATAAATTTACTCATTACGACCCTTTTTTATTTATTTTATGATAATATGTTTATAGATGTTTTTTTTATAAGTAGTATTACAATTTTAAAGAAACATCTAAGCATTTCATAAAACAAATTACAATTTTTTTAATTAGCTAATACTCAATTATTAAAACATAAATTGAAAAATATATGTATAGAAATATACAAGGAGGAATGTACATGTTAGAAAAAGAACAATGGGCAGGCTTCGAAGGAAGACTTTGGAAAGAAGAAATTAATGTCAGAGACTTCATTCAAAACAACTACAAGCCATATGATGGAGATGAAAGTTTCCTTGAAGGGCCAACAGATGCTACAAATAAACTTTGGGGAAGATTACAAGAATTACAAAAAGAAGAAAGAGCTAAAGGTGGAGTTCTTGACATGGAAACAGAAGTTGTTTCTGGACTTACAGCTTATGGCCCTGGTTATATTGATGAATCTTTAAAAGACCTTGAAAAAATCGTTGGTCTTCAAACAGACAAGCCTCTTAAGAGAGCATTTATGCCATATGGTGGTATTAAAATGGCTGAACAATCTTGTGAAAACTATGGATATAAACCAAATCCAGAATTACATAAGATTTTTACTGAATATCATAAGACACACAACCAAGCAGTATTTGATGCTTATACACCAGAAATGAAAAAAGCTAGACACAGTCATATAATTACAGGACTTCCTGATACTTACGGACGTGGACGTATAGTAGGTGACTATAGAAGAGTTGCTCTTTATGGTATTGATTACCTAATAGAAGAAAAGTCTAAGGATTTCGCTAATTGTGGCGATGGAACTATGACAGATGATGTTATTCGTCTAAGAGAAGAAATTACAGAACAACGTAGAGCGCTTGAAAACATGAAGAAAATGGCAGCAAGTTATGGTTATGATATTTCACAACCAGCAAAGAATGCTAAAGAAGCAGTTCAATGGTTATACTTTGGATATCTTGCAGCAATAAAAACACAAAATGGTGCTGCTATGTCAATAGGACGTGTATCTACTTTCCTTGATATATATATGCAAAGAGATCTTGATAATGGTGTTATTACTGAACAAGAAGCTCAAGAATTAATAGATCATTTAACAATGAAATGCAGAATGGTTAAGTATGCAAGAATAACTTCTTACAACGAATTATTCTCAGGAGATCCTTCATGGGTTACAATTGGATTAGGTGGTATAGGTGTTGATGGACGTCACATGGTAACAAAGAACGACTATCGTTTTCTTCACACACTAGAAAACATGGGACCTGCTCCAGAACCAAACTTAACTGTATTCTATTCTTCTGCACTTCCAGAAAACTTCAAAAAGTATGCAGCTAAGATTTCAGTAGAAACAAGCTCAATACAATATGAAAATGATGATGTTATGAAGCCAGTATGGGGCGATGATTATTCAATTTGTTGTTGTGTATCTGCAACTCAAACTGGTAAGGAAATGCAATTCTTCGGAGCTAGAGCTAACCTTGCTAAATGCTTACTTTATGCTATAAATGGTGGTATAGATGAAAAATCTGGTGATCAAGTTGGACCAGAATATAAAGGAATAACATCAGAATACCTTGATTATGATGAAGTAATTCAAAAATATGAACAAATGAGTGACTGGTTAGCTGGTCTTTATGTAAATGTATTAAACTTAATTCAATACATGCATGATAAATACTACTATGAAGCAGCTGAAATGGCTCTTATAGATACAGATGTAAGACGTACATTTGCAACAGGTATTGCAGGTTTCTCACATGTTGTAGATTCACTTTCTGCAATTAAGTATGCAAAAGTTAAAACAGTTCGTAATGAAGCTGGTATAGTTGTAGATTATGAAATAGAAGGAGACTTCCCAAGATACGGTAATGATGATGATAGAGCTGATGATATTGCTGTATATGTATTACAATCATTCCTTGACAAGATCAAGAAGAGACATACTTACAGAAATTCAGAACCTACAACATCAATTCTTACTATTACATCAAACGTTGTATATGGTAAGTACACTGGTAATATGCCAGATGGTCGTGATGCTTGGACTCCACTTTCACCAGGTGCTAACCCATCTTATGGTGCTGAAAAGAGTGGATTACTTGCTTCATTAAACTCTGTAGCTAAACTTCCTTATGAATGGGCTTTAGATGGTATTTCAAATACACAAACAATTAACCCAAGTGCATTAGGTCATAATAAGGAAGAACAAGTTGATAAACTTGTACAAGTATTAGATGGTTACTTTGATCAAGGACCACATCATCTTAATGTTAATGTATTTGGTATTGAAAAATTAAAAGATGCCATGGAACATCCAGAAAAAGAAGAATATGCTAACTTTACTATCCGTGTATCAGGTTATGCAGTTAAATTTATAGATTTAACAAGAGAACAACAATTAGATGTTATCTCAAGAACATTCCATGACAGAATGTAATACGGATAAAATTAAAGGAAGAATTCATTCAATAGAGAGCTTTGGATCTGTTGATGGACCAGGAATTCGTTTTGTAGTCTTTGTTAAAGGATGCAAAATGAGATGCCAATTTTGTCACAATCCAGATACCTGGGAAATGAAAGGTGGAGAGATAAAAACAGCAGATGAACTTATCTCTCAAGCTCTTAGATATAAGACTTATTGGAAAAAAGGAGGCGGCATCACTGTAAGCGGTGGTGAGCCTCTTCTTCAATTAGATTTCTTAATAGAATTCTTTACCAAAGCAAAAGCAAAGGGTATCCACACTACACTTGATACTTCGGGAAATCCATTTACAAGAAAGGAACCTTTCTTTAGTAAGTTTAATGAACTTATGAAGGTAACAGATCTTGTAATGCTTGATATAAAACAAATAAATGATAAAGAGCATAAAATACTTACTGGATGTACTAATGTAAATATTCTTGATATGGCAAGATATTTATCAGAAATAAATAAGCCTATGTGGATTCGTCATGTACTTGTTCCTGGTGGCAGTGATAATGATGAACAACTTAAAAAGCTTGATGAATTTATTAAAACTTTAAAAAATGTTGATCGTGTAGAAGTACTTCCTTACCATACACTTGGAACTTTCAAGTGGGAAGAACTTGGCATTGATTATCCTTTAAAAGGTGTAGAACCACCTACTAAGGAAAGAATAGAAAATGCTAACAATCTTCTTCATACAAGTGAATATAAAGGATATTTAACACGATAAATTTAAACATGCTTCTTGTAATATGTATTACAATGAGCATGTTTTTTTATAGTAAATTAAATATTTGTATATAAATAATGAATAAACTATTATATTATGGATAATAATAAATTTAAGTGGTAAGCTATTATATAAATAATAAAAGAAGGGAGATATACTAATGTGTACAGCATTAACATTACAAACTAAAGATGGATATAATTTATTTGGGAGAAATATGGATTTGGCATATTCTTTTAATCAAGCGGTAACTTTAGTGCCTAGAAATTATGAATGTAGAGATAGAGTAACTGGCAATATTAGAAAAAATAAATATGCAATACTTGGTATGGCAAGTATTATAGATGATTATCCCGCTTTTGCTGATGCATTTAATGAAAAAGGATTATCATGTGCAGGTCTTAATTTTCCTGGCTATTTTCATGCAGAAGCAAGTATAGTTCCAGGTAAAAAAAATATAGCACCATATGATTTGATTTTATGGATATTATCAAATTTTAAAGATGTAGATGAAGTTTTTAATGAAATTAACAATATAGAATTAGTTGCAGTTCCAATTAATGAGCAAACACCCCTTCCAACTCTTCATTGGATGGTAGCTGATACAAAGGGTAAATCTATAGTTATAGAAAAAACAAAAGAAGGATTAAAGGCTTATAAAAATCCAATTGGAGTTTTAACTAATTCACCAACATTTGACTGGCATTTAACTAATTTAAATGAGTATATGAAAGTTACACCTATTCAACCAGAACCATTAAAATGGGGAGACAAAGAATTAAAACCATTAGGAGTAGGAATGGGAACAAAAGGTTTACCAGGAGGTTTATCTGGTGTTGATAGATTTGTAAGAATATCATATTTAAAAGCACAATATTCAAAATCAGAGGATTTAATGTCTGGAATAAGTCAATTTTTTCATATGTTAAATAATGTAGCAATGCCTAAGGGTGCAGTTATAAGTGAAGGTTTAGATGATATAACAATATATACTTCTTGTATGTGTCAAGAAAAGGGAATATATTATTATTCTACATATAATAGCGGTATAAATGCTATTGATATGCACAAAGAAAATCTAGATGCTAAAGAAATAAAAAGATTTGATTATATAGATAAACTTAATATAATATATCAAAATTAGAGTTAATATAGCATAAGATTTAAATATTCTTATGCTATATTAAGTTCCTTGTTATCATAAGTTACAATTGAATTAATATCAATATTTTTTTTATAAAGGTTATCATCTGGTGTGCTTATTTTAAGAGTTTCTTTAGTTTTTATATTTTCTAAAATAACATCTACACATACTTTTTGACCTGGTGGAAGTTCTTCGCATCCATAATCTTGTTCTAAAATATCAATTACTTTATATTTATTCATAATATACCTCACTAATTTTATATTATAAGTATACTATAAATTGTTTATTTCACATAAACTTTTTTGTATAATAAAATAAACAGTAAAGTTTAAGGAGATTATTAATAGTTATTAAAAATATATTCAAATATAATCAAATGTAATATAATATATTTAGGGGTGATTATATTTGAGTAAAAATTATAAACCAAAAGAATTTG
>NZ_JBQHRN010000005.1:0-108155 GCF_052066735.1 Clostridium sp. HCP1S3_C6 | reverse complement strand
TATTTCAACGCTTACACCAAATTTTACATAAGACCTAATAGCATAAATACTTTGGGCCAAAACACAATAATTCTTAATTATCTCCTGTGGAGATTGGCTTTAAGCAAAGCGCAAAAGCCACTTAATTATTAATTATTAATTTCTTAACTAAATTTGTGACCTAGCTACAACAATTATTAATTTAAAGACTTAATTTTCTAACAACGCCTTTATCTTGTCCATTTAGTATTACACTTCTTCCATTTAAATTATGTAATTTAAAATGGACGTTATTATATGTTTTAATATAACCATTGTATTCATTTTTAAATTCTATATATACTTTGCTTTCTGCACTTTCAGCAGTAATTAAATATTTATTATATTCATCATTTTTATAATTAAAGCTTTCACCATCATCTAAATAATTAATATATGATGATTTTTTTTCTTCATCACCAAAATAAATATCAAAAGTAACTTCTATATTGTTATCTTCACCTATATAATTTTGTTTTTTCTCATATAAAGGAATAATCGCACCTTCTTTTACAAACATAATACATGTATCTAATGGTGCACTTTTTACTATGTATTGACCACCTTCATATTCTTCGCCACTCCAATAATCTATCCATTTACTGCCATGTGGTATATAAACTATTCTCCTTCTTTTGCCTTTTTCTACTATAGGTGCTACAAGTATACTATCACCAACTAAAAATTCATCACTTATATCATAAGTTCTTTTATCATTCTGATATTCATAAAATAATGGACGCATAATTGGTGAACCATCTTTTTCTGCAATTCTAAATAAATCATAAAAATATGGAATAAGCTTATATCTAAGTTCAATATATTTTCTATTTATATTTTCAGTTTTTTCATCAAAGGCCCATGGTTCTTGATCTCTTGTTCCTAAAGCCGAATGATTTCTAAAAAGAGGCGTAAAAGCCCCAAGTTGAACCCATCTACATAATAATTCTCCTGTACAATCATGACCAAATCCACCTACATCAGTACCACAAAAAGCAAATCCACTAAGTCCTAAATTTAAAAGCATTGGAATTGCCATTCTTAAATGTTCCCATGTACTTTGGTTGTCACCAGTCCACACTACTGCATATTTTTGTGTACCTGAGTAACATGCTCTTGTTACAACAAAAGGCCTTTTACCTGTTTTTAATTTTAATCCTTCATATGTAGCTTTACACATTAAATGTCCATAAATATTATGCGCTTCCTTATGATTTACCTTTAAACCATCATCTGAGAAAAATACATTATCAGGAAGAGGTCCATTAAAGCTTGCAGGTTCATTCATATCATTCCATATACCACTTACACCAAAGTTAGTCATTATTGACTGATTTCTAGCCCACCATTCTCTAACTCTTGTATTTAAAAAATCAGGAAATACTGAGTCTCCTGCCCATACTCTATTTACATACTCCTTATCATTTTCATCCAAAGCAAAAAATTTAAATCTTGAACCTTCATCATAAATTTTATATCCTACTTCCTTTTTTATACCTGGATCAATTATTGTTACCACTTTAAATCCCATAGTATTTAACTTTTCAATCATTTTTTTGGGATTTTTAAAAGAAGACTTATCCCATGTAAATACTCTATATCCATCCATATAATCAATATCTAAATATAAAACATCACAAGGTATTTTTTCGCTTCTAAATTTTTCTGCTACCTCCATGAGCCTATCTTCATTGCCATATGACCATCTACTTTGCTGATAACCTAAAGTCCAAATTTGTGGCAAATTAACTCTTCCTGTTAAACTTGTATATCCTTCTTCAACTTTTTTTATACTTGGACCATATATAAAATAATAATCTAAATTACCACCTTCTGCTGCAAAGTAATAATAATTTGAATTATCTCTTCCCATATCAAAATGTGTTTTAAAATAATTATCAAAAAATATTCCAAAAGCTTTTGTTCCTTTTAAAGCAATAAAAAAAGGCACTGACTTATAAAGACTTAAAAATGTTTCACCATGAGGAGCTGGATTGTCTGTATTCCAATTAATATAGTGACAATCTTTTTTATCTATAGAACCTGGTCTTTCTCCAAATCCATAAAAATGCATATCATCTTCCATTTTCTTTGAAACATACACCTTATATAAAGACTCCTCTTGTACTTCATGACCTTCTTCTTTAGCTTTATCTATATTACCATTTCTTCTTTTAAATGGATCTATAGGACCTCTGTAATCAGAACATAATATATCCCCTTCACTATCATATATATCAACTTTAAAATCATTATATATTTTAATATCTATTTTGCTTGTTTTTATATTTATAAAACCATCTAAATATTCACAAGAAACATTACAATTATCATATTTAATATTTTCGACAGCCTTTGAATTTCTTTCTTTTCTACAAAGTGGTGAAAAGAAATTAATTATATAATCATTTATTACTTCAACAATTACAATTTGATTTTCAAATTCAATTGTAATTTTATTATCCTCTCTTGTATATTTTTTTATTTCACCAAACTCCATTTTTACACCCCATTTACTAAATTTATATTTAACTCTACTTTAATTATCGACCATTTCTTTAATAATCTTGATATAATGAGTACACGCTATGCTGGCACACAAAAAAAGCATTATTGCTTAAATATTTAAACAACAATGCTTTAATTATTATTTATTTATTGTAATTTTTGAATCACTAGATACATCCTTATACTTAGGGAATTCAATAACTTTTTCCTTATCACCATTTAATTTCTTAAAAGCAACTGATAACATAAGTTTAATTCTATTTAATTGATTAACATTTGAAGCTCCAGGATCATAATCTACAGCAACAATATTAGAATTTGGATACTTTGTCTTTAATGCTTTTATCATCCCTTTACCTGTAACATGATTTGGAAGGCATGCGAAAGGCTGCATGCATATTATATTATCTGCGCCACTTTCAATAAGTTCTATCATTTCTGCTGTTAAGAACCAACCTTCTCCAGTTTGGTTACCTAATGAAACAATAGGCTGAGCAAGTTCTGCTAGCTCACTTATATGCTTAGGTGGATAAAATCTCTTTGATTTTTCAAGTTCCTTTTTCATAACCTTTCTAAATGATTCCATATATTCAATGGCAATCATATATATTTTTTCTGTAAATTTACTTGCTCCTAGTTTTTCAGCTTTAAATTTTTCATCATATGCACTATAGAAGAAGAAATCTAAAAGATCTGGCATTACAGCCTCTGCTCCTTCATTTTCTAATATCTTTACTACATTATTATTAGCTGTAGGATGGAACTTTACTAATATTTCTCCAACAAGTCCAACCTTTGGTTTCTTAATATCTAAAAGTTCTAATTCATCAAATTCTTTTATTATATTTCTTATGTTTCTGTTAAACTCACGTTTGCTTCCGTTTTTAACACTTTCTTTTACTATTTTGTTCCACTTATCATAAAGTGCATTAGCAGAACCCTTTACTTTTTCATAAGGTCTTGTTCTATATAAAACCCTCATGAATAAATCTCCATAAACAATTGCCATTAATGCCTTTCTAACTAGTGGAAGTGTTATTTTAAATCCTGGTTGTTTTTCAAGTCCTACTGCATTTAATGAAAGTATAGGTACTTGTGAAAATCCAGCTTCTTTTAATGCCTTTTTCATAAAACCAATATAATTTGTGGCTCTGCATCCTCCACCAGTTTGAGTTATTATAAGTGTAGTATTATCTAAATCATATTTACCTGACTTTAATGCATGAATAAATTGTCCTACTACTATTATTGATGGATAGCACGCATCATTATTTACATACTTTAATCCATCTTCTATTGCCTCTTTATCATCTGATGGTAAAATTTCTAAATTATATCCACAAGATTTTACTGCTTCTTCAACTATTTCAAAATGAATAGGAGACATTTGTGGTGCTAATATTGTATGCTTCTTTCTCATTTCCTTTGTAAATGTAGGATTTTTATATATAATATTATCTTCCACAGGTTCATAACCATTTCTTTCTCTTTCTTCCATGGCAGCTTTTAAACTTCTTATTCTTATTTTAGCTGCTCCTAAATTATTACCTTCATCAATTTTTAAACATGTATATATTTTTCCTTTTGAAGACATAATTTCCGCAACTTGGTCTGTTGTTACAGCATCAAGACCACATCCAAAGGAATTAAGCTGAATAAGCTCTAAATTTTTAGATTTAGCCACATAAGTTGCTGCTCTATATAACCTTGAATGATACATCCATTGATCTACAACTCTAAGTGGATATTCAAGATCACTTAAATAAGCTACAGAATCTTCTGTAAGAACTGCCATATCAAAAGAATTAATAACATCTGGTATTCCGTGATTAATTTCAGGATCTATATGGTATGGTCTTCCTGCAAGAACTATACCTTTCTTGCCTGTCTTATTTAAATATTCTAATGTTTCTTTTGACTTTTCTCTTAAATCATTATCAAATTTTTCTCTTTCCTTAGCTGCCTTATGTACTGCTTCTTTAGCTTCTGAAATAGTTACATTATAATCTTTAAATTCTTCTACAATTCTCTTAGCTAAAACATCAATATTGTTAAGAGAGAAGAAAGGTTCTATAAATTTAACATTTTTTTCTTTTAAAACATCCATGTTATTTTTTATAACTTCCGGATATGATGTTACCATAGGACAATTATAATGATTATTAGCATCACTAAATTCTATTCTTTCATATGGTATACATGGATAAAAAATTGTATCTATACCTCTGTTAATTAAATCCATTATGTGACCATGAGCAAGTTTTGCTGGATAACAGGCAGATTCTGATGGTATTGTCTCTATTCCTAGTTCAAATACGTCCTTACTTGACATTCTTGATATTTCTACCCTAAATCCAAGAGAAGTTAATAAAGTAAACCAGAATGGATAATTTTCGTACATATTTAAAACTCTTGGAATTCCAATTGTACCACGCTTTGCTTCATCTTTCTTTAATGGTACATAACTAAATAATCTCTTAAATTTATACTTATAAAGATTTGGAACTTCTTCTTTTTTGCTCTTTTCAATTCCAAGACCTCTTTCACATCTGTTTCCTGTAATAAATTCTTCACCTGTTGAAAATTTATTAACTGTTAATAGACAGTTATTACCACAACCACCACATCTTCTAAATCTTGAATCCATTGTAAAATTATCAATTTCATCTTTCTTTAAAATTGATGATTTTTCACCTGTATTATATCTTTCTTTGGCAATTATTGCACATCCAAATGCTCCCATAAGCCCTGCTATATCAGGTCTTACAGCTTGTCTACCAGAAATCTTCTCAAAGCTTCTAAGAACAGCATTGTTATAGAAAGTTCCTCCTTGAACAATAATATTTTTGCCCATTTCTTTCTCATCACGTATTTTTATTACTTTAAATAAGGCATTTTTTATTACTGAATATGAAAGACCTGCTGAAATATCAGAGACCTCAGCCCCTTCCTTTTGTGCCTGCTTAACTCTTGAATTCATAAAAACCGTACATCTTGATCCAAGATCTACTGGTGCTTTAGATTCTAATGCTTCCTTTGCAAAATCCTGAACTTTCATATTAAGAGATTTAGCAAAGCTTTCTATAAATGAACCACATCCTGATGAACAGGCTTCATTTAATAATATTGAATCTATTACTCCATTTTTTATTCTTAAACATTTCATATCCTGACCACCAATGTCAAGTATGAAATCTACGCCAGGTAAAAAATGATCTGCAGCTTTATAGTGAGCTATTGTTTCTATTTCACCAATATCAACATGAAGAGCTGATTTAATTAAGTTTTCTCCATATCCAGTAACTGCTGCATTTGCGATTTCAACATCTTTTGGAATCTTTCCATATAAATCCTTTAATATTTCTGTAACCTTTTTTAGGGGATTACCTTCATTGCTTTCATAGTAATCATACATTATTTCATAATTGTCATTAATAAGTGTTACCTTTGTTGTTGTAGATCCTGCATCTATTCCTAAAAATGCCTTACCTTTATAATCACTTAATTTGCATCTTTTAGCTTTTGCTTTATTATGTCTTTCTATAAATTCATTATATTCTTCTTTATCTTTAAATAAAGGATCTAATCTATCTATATTATCATCTTTTATATCACTAATATTTTTTACTTTATCCGCAAGTTCCTTAAATGATATTTTATTATCCTTTTCTCTTGATAAAAGTGCAGCACCATATGCTACAAAAAGTTGTGGATTTTTAGGAAATATTATCTCATCATCCTTTAGATTTAATGTTTCAATAAATCTCTGTCTAAGTTCTGACATAAAAGATAATGGACCTCCCAAAAATGCTACTCTTCCTTTTATAGGCTTTCCACAAGCAAGGCCACTTATTGTTTGATTAACCACTGCTTGAAAAATTGATGCAGCAATATCCTCTGGTTTTGCACCTTCGTTTATAAGTGGCTGGATATCTGTTTTAGCAAAAACTCCACATCTTGATGCTATAGGATATATTATTGTATGTTTTTTTGCAAGTTCATTAAGACCATCTGCATCTGTATTTAAAAGTGTAGCCATTTGATCAATAAAAGCACCTGTACCACCAGCACAAGTACCATTCATTCTTTGCTCAATTCCACCTTTAAAATATGTAATTTTAGCATCTTCTCCACCAAGTTCAATAGCAACATCAGTTTTAGGAATAACTTCTTCAATAGTTTTAGTACAAGCAATAACTTCCTGTA
Organism: Clostridium sp. HCP1S3_C6; assembly: GCF_052066735.1. Classification (NCBI taxonomy): domain Bacteria; kingdom Bacillati; phylum Bacillota; class Clostridia; order Eubacteriales; family Clostridiaceae; genus Clostridium; species Clostridium sp. HCP1S3_C6. The sequence continues at coordinate 101,423 of NZ_JBQHRN010000005.1, read as the reverse complement.
CAAATTCTACATTAAGCCATTTTGAAACTGACAAGCCTCCAGAGCCTGTTATTGCAACGTTTATATTTGCATCTCCTATAGAATCATATGTTTCTGTAATTAAATCTATTATAGTGCTCCTTATGTCAGAAAAATGTCTCCTGTACTCAGAATAAAGTACCTTTTTATTGGAATCCATAACTACTACTTTTACTGTAGTGGATCCAACATCAAGTCCCATGTTTAAATTCTTCATATTTACACCTACTATATTTTATTTCTATTTTATATTATAGTATATCTAGCTTTTTTTTCAAGAATAATATATTATTTGGATTTTGGGGAATTTTTAATAAGCTTTATGTATATAATATAGTAATATTGTTAATAATTATAATATACATGCTTAAGCTATATATGCCAATGAATAAAAATAATTTAAATTAAAATTTATAAGAAAGGAGAACTATGAATTATTTTAATGAAGGCAATAAATCATACAATAATAAAGATTATAAAAAAGCTATAGATTGTTATAAAAAAGCTGCTGAAAACCAAGAAAATGGTGCATGTTCTTATTATAATTCAGGAGTATGTTTTATTAAACTTAAGGAATACGATAAAGCTATAATTATGCTAAAGAAAGCTATAGAAATACAAAAGGAGAGCAAATACTATTTTAATTTAGGCTATGCATATGCAATGCTTGATGAAAAGGGAAAAGCTCTAATAAACTTTAACATGGCATGGGCTTTAAATAATGAAGATGAAGATTGTAGAAGAGCCATAAATTTAATAACATCTAAAATATCATAACTTATCCAAAGAAAAAGACTGCCCAATGTGACAGTCTTTTTATCTTAATTTAATTTCTTTTTTAATAATAAACTTAATGAAGAAAATGCACCTATTAAAAATCCAATTACAGGAATACTTCTTGTATCAGCTGTTTGGCTTGGTTTTGATGGCTTATCAGGCTTTGGATCTTCTGGTGTTGTAGTTCCTGGTTCTGGATCCTCTGGTGTTTCAGTTCCTGGTTCTGGATCCTCTGGTGTTTCAGTTCCTGGTCTTTCTGGTTCTGATGGATCCTCTGGTGTTGTAGTTCCTGGTTTTTCTGGTTCTGGAGCTTCTGGTGCTCCAGGTCCTGGTTTTTCTGGATCTTCTGGTGTTTCAGGCTTATCTGGCTTTTGATCTTCCTTTAAAGTTACTGCTTTTATTGAAAAATTACCTTCATATGCTGGTGACATATTCTTATTTATATCATATTTATTTTCACCTAATATAATATATGATTGTCCTAACTCATATTCAGCTTTATAAGCCAAATTACCACTTATTAATACAGCTCTTTCGGCTCCAATGCTTGTATTACCATCTTCATTATCAATCTTAATTGCAATAGCACCCTTTCCTTCAGGTAAATCAAAAGAACTTATTGGAACTGATATATATCCTTTATATTCAATTGTTCCTGCAGCTAATTCTACCTTTTTTTCTAACAATATATTACCATTACTATCTACAGGTATATAATATACATTATATTTACTTCCCTTGCTCTTACTTTCAAATATAACAGAATCTAGTTTTTTATCTTCTGTAGAAAAATCAAAAACATTAGCATACATTACGTCATTAGATTTATATGCAAATTCTGTTGTAGCTCCATAATCATCATATTGATATACTTTTTTATTTTTATTATAAACTTCTGCCTTTCTTATAGCATAATTTAAATTTCCATAATCAGTATTTAAAACATTCTTATCTTCATATGATATCCAACAAAGTCCATTATCTCCTATTTCTGTTCCTGAACTATTTTTTACAAGCCATGCTCCATTATTTTCAGGTCTACAATCTTCCTTAAAATTTTCTTTAGAATAATTATCATCCCAACCAACAATAGTAATTGCATGATTAGTTACAGCAACTTTATCACAATAATACGATGTATTATTATTTGTTTCATAATTTTCATTGTAACAGTAACATGATTCTACTGCTCCATAATTAACTATAGCTTTCTTTACATCTTCACTATTATTATCTACAAATTCAATAGATGAAACATCAAATTTAGAAACTAAATCTTCTAAATTATCAGGTTTATTTTTAACATTTGAAGCATCATATGGCAATTCACTTTCTAATACAGGTCCTTTCCCTGATACAAGCATTCCAGGAACGACTTGGGTAGGAGCTCCTTCACCTGCCTCTAGAATCCATCCATATCCACCATTTAAACCATTAGTAGCCATCCATTTCATATATTCTTCTGAAAAATCATATGTGCCCATATTATTTTTTAAAAGATAACTTTCAAGAGTTGCCATTCCAGCAAAGCTCCAACATACCCCATCTACTTCTTGATTTTTAACTGATGTATATTCAGATATATATTTTTCAGGAAGTACTGATTTCTGAACTACTGATATTTTTGATTCATTATTAATTTCTACGGCATTTGCTTTATATGTACCTCCTAATGAAGCTACAATAGTTACTATTGCAAGTGCTCTTAATATTTTTTTATATTCTTTACCTCTCATGTTTAATCCTCCTTAGACCCTATTTTATACCTTTTGTCTTTTAATCATTTTACCATACTAAATATTGTTTTTTTCAGTTTTAACTATTATTTAATTTAATGTTTTATTAATTAATTTATTCTTTACCATATTTACTTTTTATTAAAAAAAGAAGCTAACAAATCTTAGCTCCAATTTCAAAATTAATCACAAACATTATTCATGTTGCTTATTTTATAATTTAATATTAATAATATAGTTCCAATTACTAATCCCATACAACTTACAATTGTCATGTTAACAAAGCATGCTTTAATAATATCACCAATTGACTTTTGTAAAAATTTCATTCCAATAGGTGAATTGTAATACATTTTTGAAAGATAGCCACTAAATGAGATTACTCCTATAATAATACTTGAACCAGTAATTCCATATGCAACATACTTAATAAATTTTCTTCTGTTTATACAAATCATAAATATAACGTCAAATATTATTGCACATATTATTCCCCATAAAAACGAATTGCTGTTTAATATTTCTATAATTTCCTGAATATTTTTCAAAAATCCATTTGAAGTTGCATATTTATTTATTCCAAGCACATCAATTTTACCACTTATGTTTTTCATAACATCATTTTTGGTATTTGCAACAACTTCTTCATTTAAAGTTACATTAGAGTTGATATTATTAGATAGATCTTTATCAAATTGTATAGAATACTTATCGACATTTACAGCTGGGACATTACTTATATTTCCTTTTAAGTAATCAAAAAGATTATCAACATTATCCGAAAAATCATTATACAGCATTTCTTTATTTACTTCAAACTTATATTTTCTTACTGATACTCCATTATTTACATACGATAATTTTATAGCACTATCTGTCTTTTCGTACAATTCATCTTCTGCTCCATTATTACGAAAAAGTTCTTTGCAATATTCTGCATTAATAATTTTTGTTCTAAAAAACAATACCGGAATAAGCACTATTATAAGTATTCCAAGTAAGAATGATAAAAGCCTTAATATATTATTCTTCATATAAATAAATTCACCTGCCTCAACTATTTTACATGTTCACATATAACAACATACTTTTGCCCTGTATTAGCTGATGAATCATCAAAAGGATAATCAGTATATAAAGTAAGCTTTTCTTTGCCACCATAACATTCCATAAATGATTCATCATCTTTTTTATATACATTCATTTCTGAAACTTTATATGAATATTCACCATAATCTGTTTCTATAATTACTTCATCACCATTTTGTAATTTATTGATATTAGCAAATTCAGAATTATTCAATCCCCTAAGTATACAATTTCTGTTAAAACCAGGTAAACCACTAAATGGATAATGTCCAATTCCAAGGGTCATTATTTCATTATAACTTCCTTCATAAATATCTTCATCTAAATTAATAGCAGGTATTTTAATTGTAGCAAAATTTTCAGCTGCACTTGGCACAAATATTCTCTTTCCATTAACTTCTAAACTATTAATTTCATTAGGCTTTTTTTCAGTATTTTCATAATTTTCATAAAAATAAAACCTTCTAAATGTTTGTTTCCATAAATCTGTAAAAATTATCAAAGCTCCACATATAGCCAAAAAAATAGGGATTATATACGTAATCCCTATTTTTAAAACTATATTTGAGCTTTTATCTTTAGAACCATCGTTCTTTTTCATAATAAAAACTCTCCTATTTTAATTTAATTTCTAAAATTATTGAATTTTCTTCTTAGAAATTACAAATACAGTTCCTGCTACAGTCATAAGACCAAGACCTGCTACTGCTACATTACCAAAGTTAGTTGCAGTCTTTGCAGTTGTTCCTGAAGTTGCAGAACCATTGTTGTTATTGTTTGATGGAGTCTTAGTAGCTTCTACTTGAGGATCTTCTGGATTTTGTACATTATTCTTTAAATAATCAATAGTAGCTTTTAAAGTCTTATATTGTTCACTATCAGCAGGTAATTTAGCAAGTAATGCTTCAGCTTGATTTAATTGATCTAAAGTAATTGCTTTTGGATTTGCAAGCATATCAGCTACAAGAGTCTTTATATCTGTTAAAGCTTTAACTTGTTCCTCATCCCAATTATTACCAGGTTTTAACTTATTAACTGCATCAATATATTCTTGAGTAGTTGTTGAATCACCAGGTGTAAATGGTGTATCTGGTGTTTCAGTTGCTGGTGTATCTGGTGTATCTGGTTTAATTGGTTTTTCTGGAACCTTAGTTCTGTCAGCAACAGATAATTTCATATAAGTAGTTAATTCTGGCATTATAGAACTCTTTAAATTTGCTATTTGTTCTTTTTTAGCTTCTTCAGTAGTTCCTAATAATCCACCAAATTCACTCTTTGTGAAAGAAGCAACAAAGTTATCATCTTCGTCAAAAATTGAATATACTCCATCAGCAGTAGTATAAGTTAAACCTAAAGTATTACCTGCTTTTTGTCCAGCTTTTTGAACTGCAGTATATGCATCTTTATCATTTTGTAATTCTTTAAAAGAATAATTATGAGATTCATAAGCATCAAGTATAGTATTAACGTTGTTTAGAATTTTTTCAGCTTCAGCATCGTTAAGTACTTTAACATCAGCTATCTTTAATAATTTTTGTTGTAATGCATCATTTACTCCATTTTGAGCCATTATAGCTTGTAATTTTTGTTGTGGTGATAATTGTGCTTCTTCAGCTGATGCAACAACACCAGTTGATATAACTGCTGTTCCAACTAATCCAGCAGCGATAATTCTTTTAACATTATTCATAATGTTTCCCTCCTTAAAATTTTGTACATGCTTATTATATAATAGCAAAAAGAAAAAAACAACATGAAATACCATTTTTTTGTTAACATTTTGTTAATTCACTAAAATATCATCATATTTCTAAAGGACCCAAAAGCCTTATAGTAACCCTTTTCACGCATATTTCATTCTTCTGAAAAAATCTTATTTTTTTTAAATTTTTTATTTTAAAATTCACCAATAACTTCACTATTTATATGATCATTATCAAAATCATCATTATCAAAATAATTACCGCCACTATAAAATGTACAATCAACCTTTACCCATCTTGATTCATCTTCTATATATACTTCATTCCATGAATGACTTATAAATTCTTTTCCATTAAATGCTTCCCCTACTACTACTCTTGTTTTTAATCCAACTTCTTTTGCCATAGCTGTATAAAGGCATGCATAATCAAAACATATGCCTTTTCTATTTTCAAAAGCTACTATAGCACCACTTTTAATATTATCATTTCCTAGTATTACATTTTCTGCTTTTTCATAATCATATTTTATGTTAGTACCTATCCATACATATATTTTTTTTGCTTTTTCCATATTACTTTCAGCTCTTTTTGTTATTTCCCTTGCTTTATTATTTATATTATTATTAGATTTTACTCCATCATTTATTGTTACACCATTATAATATACTGTTTTTTCATTAAGTCTTGCTGCATTTTCTATATGCTCTAATGTATCTGAAATAGATAATCCATTTCCTATAGATTTAATATCATTTTCTACAATAAGATTGTAAACTTTAGTGTATAATTTAAAATCACTAAGAAATTTATATTGTTTTCCATTACTAAAAGATATATTACTTAAAGCAATTATTACATATAATAAAATAATAAATATACTACCCCTTGCACATCCTATAATTAATGAATATATAAAGCTTTTAAATTTACTTTCCTTTATATTATTGAAAAGGCTAACTACAGACAACATATCATTAAAGGCTCTAAATATAATTTGAAACACAATTTTAATAACACAAAATATTAAAGCTATAAATAATGCATGAAAATATCCATTTTGTAAAAGATCAGCTCTATTTATACTATCAAGAATATTACTATACAAAATGTCTATATTATTATAAAAGCACATAAGCAAAAAAATTGCTAGTATTGTAGAAATACTTGAATACATAGGCCTAAGTACATCATAAACATTATCATAATATTTTAATTTTTTTAAAGTATTAAAGGTCAAAAATAAAATAATAACAATAAATATTAATATTTCCTTATTATTAAAAGCAAATTTTATATAATCGTTATTATAAACAAAATCATTCATACAAATATGCCTCTCATTTTATTAATTTTAAAGTTCTCTCTCCATTATTTTATTAACAGCTTTTATTGCAGTTTGAAAATCATATCCTCTTCCTGCTAAAAAAGCAGATAATTTATTTTTTATTTTATATTTGTCACTTTCCCTTTTTATTATTGAAGTATATTTTTTATACCCAACTTCTATAGCACTTTCAAGTTCTTCATTTTCGTTAATACTATTTAATGTTTCATTAATTATTTCATCTGATATACCTTTACGCTTTAATGCATATCTTATTTTGTTTTTTCCATTATTATTTGTTTTACTTTTTATATATGATTTTGCATAAGACATATCATCTATAAATTTATACTCTTTTAAGAAATTTATTGCATAATTAATTTCCTTTTCTGTATATTCTTTACTTTTAAGTTTATCTATGACCTCTTTTTCTGTTTTGTAACTTTTTTCTACTATTTTTATAGCATCATTTTTGCACTTTTTTATTCTTTCTTCACAATTAATTTTGTTTATAATTTCACTGTTTAGTTCTAACCCCTTTACTATTCCTTCATTAATAATTGTATCAATAAAAGCAGCAAAGGCATATTTATTATCTACATATATATTTACTCTATCTTTATTATTTTTTTGAACTTCTATTTTTGTTACCTTTGGCATAAAAAACCTCTTATCTTTTAAATTTACATATACTACTTGCTAATTTTGGGATTTTAATATATGTATAGTAGGACTTCTTAAAACTTTTTTTGCTACGTTCATAACAGATGATATGTCTATATTTTTTAATTTCTCCATATCATCTATAAATTCTAAATAATTTTCTTCATCAAGTTCTTGATTCATAATATAACTACATAGTTCGTTAGAATCTTCAATTGTAGAAAACACAGCAGTTTTATGAACCTTTTTCATTACCTCTAAATCTTTTTCACCTATAACTATTTCACCTTCTACAACTTTATTTATAGTATCATTAATGGCCCTTAAAGCTTTATCTACATCATATTTTGAAACTGCAGTATAAATATATAAGGTTTTTATATTTTTTGATATATCAAGATTTGTATATATATCATAAGCTAAACCTCTTTTTTCTCTTATTTCCCTAAACAAAAGGGAATTTGAACTTTCTCCAAGTCTATTATTTAATATTCTAAGAGGAAGTTCTTCTTCCTTTTTTAAATCGTAAAAAGTATAAAGATATATTATTGCACATTGCTCTAATTCCTTTTTGTAAGTTGTAATTCTTGTTTCTATATTTTTTTCCTCAATCATTTTAGCTGGCATTACATCTGCTCCAGTCCATTTAGAAAAATATTTACATATAACACCATCTATATAATCATCATTATAAGGTGATACAATAGTTATTATTGTATTTTTAGGAGAATAATACTTTTTATAGTAAGCTTCCAATTCATCTCTAGTAAATTTTTTAACATTTTTTTCAAGACCACTTACATCATACTTAAGCTGACTTTTTTGAAATGCTACTTCATTTACCATTTTAAAACTAAAACTTTCTATATCATCTTTGTCACTTCTCATTTCAGATAAAATAACACTTCTTTCTTTTTTAAGTTCATCTTCTGGAAAATTAGAATTTATAAGCATATCGCTAAGAAGTATTATTGCTTTTTCAAATTCTTCCTTTAAGCAGCTTACTGTATACACTGTAGAATCATAATCTGTATATGCATTATAATCGCCTCCCATAGATTCAAGTTCTTCATTTAATATTTCATTATTTCTATTTTTTGTTCCTTTAAATAACATATGTTCTATAAAGTGACTTATTCCTTTTTCTTTTAAATTTTCATTCATTGCTCCAACTTTTACTGCTATATTTATTGATATAATCTCTGTATTTTTCCTTACATATAAACACTCAAGACCATTTTTATGACATTTCTTATTAACTTTAAAATTCAGCTTAAACATTTTATTTTCTCCTATTTTATTATAATAATTATATTATAAATTTATAATAATTATATTATAAATGAATATATAAAATTTTAACATTAAAAACAAACATTCTTTCTTAAAATATATAATTTATAATGGTATAATAGTATAAAATACTTACACATTAAATAAGGAGGTCTTATTTTTGGGCAAATCAGTACTAATAGTTGAAGATGAAATACGAATTAGATTTTTAATGCGAGATTACTTAACTCGAGAAAAATACACAGTATATGAAGCAGAAAATGGACTTAAGGCGCTAGAAATTTTCAAAAACAATAATGTTGACCTTATAATACTAGATATTATGATGCCTGTTATGGATGGGCTTACCACTTTAAAAAAAATACGAGAAGTATCAACTGTACCAGTAATAATGCTTACAGCTAAATCTCAAGAAGAAGATAAGCTTCAAGGGTATGAATATGGTGCTGATGATTATATGACAAAACCTTTTAGTCCAAAGGTTTTAATTGCAAAAACAAAAGCACTTTTAAAAAGAACAAGACAAGATGTAGATTCAAGTACACAAGATTTTAATGGGCTTGTTATAAATAAATTATCAAGAGAAGTAAAAGTAAATGGAGAATCACTTAATCTTCCTCCAAAAGAATATGAACTTTTAATATATTTAATAGACAATTCAGGTATTGCACTATCTCGTGATCACATTTTAGATAATGTATGGGGACTTGATTATTTTGGTGATATAAGAACAGTTGATACTAACATAAAAAGATTACGTGAAAAACTTGGAGATAAAGCAAGTTATATTGTAACTGTTCGAGGCAGTGGATATAAATTTGAGGTTAAATAGTAATGAAGCATAGTTTATCAAAAAGGCTTTTTATAATAACCCTTGGTATACTTCTTGCACTTATTAGCTTTACATTAATATTTCAAATATTTCTTTTCGAACCTTTCTATGAAAATAGAAAGAAACAAAATTTAATAGATGAAATAAATAAATTTAAAAGTTTATATTCATATCAATTATATGATCAAAATAGTGTTAACAATGTACTAATTTCTTTAGAAAATAAAACTAATTCAAAAATTGCAATATATTCAACTAATGGCGAATTACTATATTTTCCAAATAAATACAACAGAGATATTAATGATGATAGTAAATTATTAAATTCATTTTTAAGTACCATTTTCAATAATGAAGATGTGCTTCATTCTATTGTAGATTCAGGAAATACTCAAAGTGAAATTTTTTATAAAAGTGAAACTAACACAAAAATAATAGGTGTTGTAAGTCCTATTTCAATTAATACAGCAAATGATTCAATTGTAGTTGCAATATCATCAATACAACCTATTACAGAAGCTACAAGTGTAATAAGTGAATTTTATATATATATTTTTATTGGATTTATTTTTATATCTATTTTACTTTCTTCAATATATTCTAATTTAATTTCTAAACCCCTTATAAATATTGATAAAGTAGCAAAAAAGATGTCTAAAATGGATTTTTCAGAAAAATGTAAAGTTGAAAGAGATGATGAAATTGGGAACCTTGCAAAAACCCTTAATTTTTTATCATCTACTCTTGATGATGCATTAAAAGATCTTCAAAGAAAAAATAAACAGCTTGAAATAGATATTGAAAATGAAAGAAAGCTTGAAATAATGAGAAAAGATTTTGTAGATTCTGTAAGTCATGAATTAAAAACACCTATTGGAATTATTGAAGGTTATGCAGAAGGAATAAAAGATGGTATAGTTTCTGATCAAGATGTACTTTTATATCTTGAAACAATAATTGATGAAGCCAAAAAAATGGGCGTTCTAGTATGTAATATGCTTGAACTTTCTAAACTTGAATCTGGTACACAAAAACCAAAGCTTGAAATTTTTAATGTAAATAGGTTAATAAATAAAGTAGTAAAAAAACATTCTTTAGATGCAGCAGAAAAGAATTTGACTATAAATGTTAATTTTACAACAGAGTACTCATATATTCTTGCTGATAGATTTCAACTTGAACAAGTATTAACAAATTTAATTACAAATGCATTAAAATATACTCCCAAAAACAATAACATTAACATATCACTTTCTGAAGAAAATAATTCTGTTTTTAAATTTTCAATTATAAATGAAGGTGCTTACATAGATCCAGAAGAAATACCAAAATTATTTAACAAATTTTATAGAATGGATAAATCTAGAGAACGATCAAAAAACAGTACTGGACTTGGTCTTTGTATAGTTAAAAAACTATTGGATCTTCATAATTTTCCATTTAATCTACAAAATAATAATGGTGTTGAATTTACATTTTGGATGCCAAAGCAAGAGGTTGCTGAGGAAGAATAAAATTTAAATATAGTGAGGTAAAAATGAATAAATTACTTGGTAAAGTGGCAATTATTACTGGTGCATCTAGAGGAATAGGAAGATCTATTGCTACTGAATTTGCTAAAGAAGGTGCACTAATTTCTCTGGTTTATTCAAAAGATGATAATGGAATAAACGAAACAGTAAATGAAATAAAAAAAATAGGTGCTTCCTACTTAATTTTAAAAAAAGATATTTCAGATTTTAACAACACCCTTGAAATAGTAACGGAAACAATTTCACATTTTGGCAAAATAGATATCCTTGTCAATAATGCCGGTAAAAGCATTGTTAACATTTTTTCAGATTCTTCTAAAGAAGATATAGATTCAATTATAGGAACTAACCTTTTAGGTGCAATTTACCTAACAAAACATGTAGTGCCACACCTTTATAATAAAGGTGGAGCTATTTTAAACATTTCTTCTATGTGGGGACAAGTAGGAGCCTCCATGGAAGTATTATATTCTACTACTAAAGGTGGCATAAATCTTTTTACAAAAGCATTATCTAAGGAACTTGCCCCATCAAATATAAGAGTTAATGCAATAGCTCCTGGTGTAATTGATACTACCATGAATAACTGTTTTTCAAAAGAAGAAAAAGCTGAATTAGCAGAAGAAATACCTCTTTCTCGTTTTGGAAATACTTCAGAAATTGCTAAGGCAGCTGTATTTTTATGTAGCAGTGATGCAAGCTACATAACTGGTGATATCTTAAGAGTAGATGGGGGATTTATTTAAAAAATGCAGAAGGCTTTGCCTTCTGCATTAATTTAATTCCTTTTGACTTTTATCAAGTTCATCTTGAATTTTTTGAAGAGCTTCTTCTTCTTTAAGTCTAAATTTTATTTCAACTCTTCTACTTCTTTCATGATTTATTGTTCCATCTGCATTTTGTATAGGTGCTGAATAACTTCTTCCATTTGCAGTTATTAATTTTTTCAACTCAGGTTTAAATTTATACTGCATTTCATTTCCAAGCACATATTCCGATACACTATATGCCCTGTCCTGACTTAATTTTAAATTATAAATATATGAAGCATCAGAATCAGAACCACTTTCATCATCTGTATGTCCCTCAATAATTATTTGCGAAATATTATCTTTTGTCTTTTCGTCTTTAAGTAAGGTTTCTACATATATTGGCATAAATTTTTGAAGAACTGCTTTTCCATCACTTTTCAAATCACTTTTACCAAAATCAAAAAGTATAGCTTCTGATAATGTTATAGCACCTGTTTTGGAATCTACTTCAATATCCATACTTTGTTGTTGAAATTCCTGTTGAAGATTTTCAACTATTTCTTCCCTTGTATCTGTCATTTGTTCAATTATTTGTTGCTTTTCTGCCATACTTTGTCTTATTAGTTGTTCCTTTTCAGCCATAGTCTGCTGATAATCAAGAAGCTTAAATATAAAAAGAAGAATAAAAACTATTAAAGTACCAGACATAAGATCACTAAAGGATATCCAATAAGATGTAGCTTCTCCCTTATTAGATTTCTTTTTTAAAAATTTCTTCATAGTTCTTCTACCTTCATTTTTTTATTTTCCATTAATGATTTTAATTCATTAATTTGATTACTTAATGAAGCTATTTGCTCATTTAATTCATTATTTTCTAAATCCTCTAAATCTGGTTGAACAAATTTGTTTATTTCATTATTTAACATATTAATTTTGCTACTAGTCATATCTAAAAGAACCTTATACATAAGTATTAATATTACAGATGCTAGTATACCATAAAGACTTGAATTAAATGACACCTTTACACCACTTAAAAGAGTTGCTATACCATTTCTCATGGCATCATTACTTGTTACATCAAGGCTACTTACACCTCTTACTATTCCAAGAAATGTACCAAATATACCTACCCCAGTAAGACTCTGACTTATTTGATCTATAGTTTTTGTTTTTAAATCATTATAAATTATATTATCCTCATCTAAATAATAAGATGAATCCACTTCTGCATATGCAATTTCTTTGCCGCTACTACTTGCTTTTATTTTTATATTTTTCTCAAACTCAACATAAATATTTCTAATTTTATAATTTTTCTTTTGCTTTATAAGATTTGATAATTCTTTAAAAGACTTACATTTTTTTGTTTCTTTCAATATATTTCTAAGTTGTCTATTTGTTTCCAGTATTGGACATATTAATATTATTGATATAAAATACATAGCTATTACTACAAGCATAAATACCATAGTAACTTTATCACCTGGATAAATATTTGCAATTTCAATTATTGACCATGGAAGCGCTATACTAAGTACTATATATATTAAAGTATCAATTTCAAAGACAGACTTAAAATACGTAACAAATTTACTTAATGCTTTTTTTAACAATTTCATTTTAACTCCTCTTATTTTAATAAATTTTATATCATATAAATAAATATAAGTTTTTGTAAGATAAAATTTCACTTCATCTTACAAAAACTTTATTTAAATAATTTATCTTATGTTTATTAGTTATATAAAGGATGTTTGTCACATAAGGCTTCAACTCTTTCTTTTAAGTATGTTAAATCCTTATCTTTATTTTTTACAGCTTCATCAATAATTTCTGCTACTTCTTTCATATCTTCTGTCATAAATCCTCTTGTTGTAACAGCTGCAGTTCCTATTCTTACACCTGATGTAACAAATGGGCTTCTAGTTTCATTTGGAACAGTATTTTTATTTAATGTAATTCCTATTGAATCTAAAAGATTTTCAGCTTCTTTTCCTGTTATATTTTTATTATTTAAATCAACTAAAATCAAATGATTATCTGTACCATTTGAAACTAGCTTAAATCCTCTTTTAACAAGTTCATCACCAAGAACTTTACAATTATTAACTACATTTTGCATATATTCTTTAAATTTTGGATCTAAAGCTTCTTTAAAGCATACAGCCTTTGCAGCAATAATATGCATTAGAGGACCACCTTGAATTCCTGGGAATATTGTTTTATCTATTGCCTTTGCATATTTTTCTTTGCAAAGTATAAGTCCACCTCTTGGACCTCTTAATGTTTTATGAGTAGTAGATGTAACAAAATCTGCATATGGTACTGGAGATGGATGAAGTCCTGCAGCTACTAATCCTGCTATATGAGCCATATCAACCATAAGCATAGCTCCAACTTCATCAGCTATTTCTCTAAACTTCTTAAAATCTATTATTCTTGGATATGCACTAGCACCAGCAACTATAAGCTTTGGTTTATGCTCTTTAGCTAATGCTCTTACATTTTCATAATCTATAGTTTCTGTTTCTTTATTTAATCCATAAGAAACAAAGTTATATAATCTTCCTGAAAAATTAACCTTTGCCCCATGTGTTAAGTGACCACCATTACTTAAATCCATTCCAAGTACTGTATCACCTTCATTTAAAACAGCTAAATAAACGCCCATATTAGCTTGTGAACCTGAATGTGGTTGAACATTTGCATGTTCTGCTCCAAATAACTTTTTAGCTCTTTCTCTTGCTATTTCTTCAACTTCATCAACTACATAACAGCCCCCATAATATCTTTTACCTGGATATCCTTCTGCATATTTATTAGTAAGATATGAACCCATAGCTTCCATTACTGCTTCACTTGCTATATTTTCAGATGCAATTAATTCAATTCCTTTTTGTTGTCTTTTTAATTCTTTTTGAATTAATCCGTATATTTCTTCATCTTGCTTTTGAATATTGTTAAAATCCATTATTTATATCACCTCAAAATTCTATTTGTATAAATTATACTTTTATTTTATTTTTTAATCAACTTCTTTTTTTGAAATATGAAATTATTAAGGTATTTTGTGTCTTTTTGTTATGTTATAATTAATTAAATATATTGTAGGAGGCTTTTTTATGGTGGAATTTAACAAATTACTTGAAGTTGCTACTCTTGCTGGTAAAATACTCTTAGAAAGTGGTGCAGAAACATATAGGGTAGAAGATACAATATGTAGAATATGTTTAAGCTATGGAGTAAAAACTGCTGACAGTTTTGTTACACCTACTGGAATTATAGTATCCATATCAGATGGGACTAAGACTTTATCCCTTTTAAAAAGAATTACCTATATGAATTTGAACCTTGATAAAATTCATAAAATAAATGCTCTTTCAAGACAAATTCAAAAAAAGACACTAGATTTAGATATTTTACAAGAAAAACTTATTAATATTGAAAATGAAAAAAGCTACAACAATAAATTAGTACTTATTTTTGCCGCAATTATAAGCGGAATATTTTCATATATATTAGGTGGAGATATATATGATTTGTTTTGTGCAGCTTTTATAGGATTTATAATAAAATGCATAAGCAATTATTTCACAAAAATTAATATAAATAATTTTTTCATTAACTATACTTGTGCTGCAGTAGCTAGTATTATAGCAATCCTCTTTTACATTATACATATTCCTCTTCACATTGATAAAACTATAATTGGTGCAATAATGCTCTTAGTTCCAGGGCTTGCTATAACAAATGCTATACGTGATACTATTGCTGGTGATTATTTATCTGGTCTTACACGCGGAAGTGAGGCAATACTTATAGCTTTATCAATTGCAGCAGGAACAGGTACTGTAATTGGATTTTACGTTAATACCTTAGGAGGCAGTATTTTATGACGATAATACTTCAAAGTTTTTTAACTATAATAGGTTGTATAGGTTTTGGCATACTTTTTAATATAAGAGGCAAGAAACTTTTTTATGCATCTATAGGTGGAGGAATTTCGTGGTTTTTCTACCTTATATGCCTCAAATATACTAATTCTACTATAATATCACTTTTTATAGCTTCCATAAGCTGTAGCATATACTCAGAAATTCTTGCACGATACTTAAAAACACCTGTTACAACAATAGTAATCTCATCTATCATTCCATTGGTTCCAGGAGCGGGCATGTACTATACAATGTATGAAGCTATTCAGGGTAATATTGCCACTTCTGTAGAACTTGGTCTTAATACTATTGCTAGTGCTGGAAGCATTGCTCTTGGAGTCATATTTGTTTCTACTATTACAAAACAAATTAACAAATCAAAAAAAATTAAGAATTAATAATTAAGCCGAGCTTATCGGCCAAGGCTGACTTAATCCTTAATTATTAATTAACCGAATTTAAAGTGATAAAGAATAAAAAACTTAATTAAGCAATTAATAGAATCCAAACTAAAACTTAATACAATTAACAGTTTTTTCATTCTCAATTGATAGAAGATATTAATATTTTTATGTTGATTTATATTATCGAAAGTATTATAATTCAATATAAATACATACATTGTTAAATATTTTTGCCAATTTCAATTGATAATTTAAAAAAATTAAAAGGAGATGTTTTTATGGGGGATAAAAAACTTGATATAGGGCTTAAAGTAAGCAAAAATACAATAATAGGTAATATGTTTCTTTCAATTATTAAAATTGTAATAGGTGTTGTTGCTCAAAGTTCAGCAATGATGGCTGATGGAATTCATTCTTTTTCTGATGTTATAAGCACTATAGGTGTTATTATAGGTTTAAAGCTTTCACATAAAGCTGCAGATACGGAACACCCTTATGGTCATGAAAGAATTGAAAGTTTATCATCATTATTCCTTTCTATAATGTTGTTTTTGGTAGCAATTGGAATTGGCTATTCTGGAATAGAAAACATACTAAAAGGAACTTATTCTACACCTGGAGCTTTAGCAATATTTGCAGCAATAATATCTATAATATCTAAAGAATGGATGTATCATTATACTATGAAATATGCAAAAGAAATTAACAGTGCATCATTAAAAGCAGATGCATGGCATCATCGTTCAGATTCTCTCTCTTCAATTGGTGCATTAATAGGAATTATTGGTGCTAGAGCTGGCTATTCTTTTTTAGATCCATTAGTAGCTTTAATTATATGTGTACTTATTATAAAAGTAGCCCTTGATATTTTAAAACAAAGTATAGCTCAACTTATTGATGAATCTGCTTCACCTGAAAAAGTAAATGACATTACAAATAAAATTCTTTCAGTTGATGGTGTTATACATATTGATTCATTAAAAACAAGACAATATGCAAGTAAACTTTTTGTTGATGTAGAAATAGCAGTAGATGCTACTATTACAGTTGAAGCTGGTCATAAAATAGCACAAAATGTCCACAATCTTATTGAAGAAGATGAAACAATTAAGCATTGTATGGTTCACGTTAACCCATACCATTTAGATAATCATATTAAAAAAATAGAAAAGACTGTTACAGGTCAATAATAAAAATAAAAGGGCTTGTCGCACTATTTTTTAATGTGACAGCCCTTTTATTTTTACTTATATTTTTCAATATCCTTTTTATCTGAATTTTTAAGTATTTTATATTTTAAAATCAACAATTATCTTTATTATCAAGCTTTTTATTATAAATAAACATGTATAATGCTGCAGCAAATATTATAATATATCCAATAAAACTAAATCCATCTGGAAATGTTCCAAATACAAATATACTTATTAATGCTGAAAAAAGAATATTAGTGTAATCAAATATAGAAATTTCCTTTGCTGGTGCATATCTATAAGCAAGAGTTACTCCAAATTGACCAATACTTGCAAATACACCTGCAAGCAAAAGATATACAAGTTGTATAAAACTCATTGGCACATAGTATATAATTACAAATGGTAATAATACTACTGATGAGAAAAAAGAAAAATAAAACACAATTGTATAAGGCTGTTCTTTATTTCCTATTGCTCTTACACATGTATAAGCAGCAGCTGCTGATATTGCCCCTAAAAGTCCAACTAAAGCTGGAAAAACTTCAAAATTCATTGAAGGTCTTATAATAAAAATTGCTCCTACAAATGCAATAATAATTGATATAGTCTGCTTAAAGTTAATTTTTTCACTTAAAAATAAAGCTGAAAAAATAATTACAAAGAAAGGACTTAGCTTATTTAACATGTTAGCATCTGATAAAACAAGCCTATCAATAGCATAATAATTAAAAAGTATTCCTAATGTTCCAAATGTACTTCTAAGAAGTAATATTTTTTGATTTTCAAGACTTCCAAATAACTTTCCTCTATATCTTATTATTGTAATAAGCGCCACCAAAACAGCCACAATATTTCTAAAGAAACTTTTTTGAAATGATGGCAAATCACCAGCAAGCTTTACAAACGCTGACATCATAGCAAATCCAAATGCTGACATAATAATATATATAACACCTTTTGTTCTATTACCTAAACTACTAATAACAATCACTCCTTTATTATTTTCATGACTACTATACTTCATTTTTACAGACTATACAATATGTTATTTTTAATTACAAAAATATGAATTTATTGTAAACGTTAACTTTAATTATCACCCTATTTATGTTATTATATAATAGTAGTTTAAAACATCACTACAAATAAAAGAATATAAAAGGCGGTTAAAATGAGAAAAAAAATTATAATTGGTTTATTATGCTCTACTGTTTTGATGTCTCTAGCTCCATTAAATGTACATGCTGATGAATTATCAGATAGTAAAACAAAATATACTGAAATATCATCAGAACTAAAAAATTTAGACGATGAAATTTCAAAAATTACAACAGAAATAGAAACAATAAATGCAAAAATTTCAGATAATGAAAATAAAATTCAAGATACTGAAGATAACATAAAAAATACTGAAAAACAAATTGAAGAACTTAATGATGATATTAACAGTAATCAAAACTTACTTGATAACAGACTAAGAGAAATGTATAAAAGTGGTACAACCTCTTCTTCTGATTTAATTGAATTTCTTGCAAAATCAGAATCATTAAGTGATTTATTAAGAAGAATTAATTCAGCAAAAACTATTGTTAAATTAGACAATAAATTAATTAATGATACAAAGAATAAAGTTTCTACTGTAGAAGCTTCTAAAAAAGAAATTGAAGATGAAAAAGAAAATTTAGAATCTTTACATTCTGAAATGCAATCAAACTTAGATAGTATTAACTCTAAGAAAGATGAATTATCACAAAAAAAGGTAAAGCTTTCTGAAGAACTTGTAAAAATCTCAACATCCATTGAAGAAAATGAAAATAACTTAGTAAAAAACCAAATAAATGTTGCTAATACTTCAAATAGCTCAAGTGATTTACAAATGGCAGTTTCAACTCTTGAAGGATTGCTTCCTCAATTATCTGTGCAATCTGTAGTTAATAAAACAAATGATGCAATTAAAACAGCAAAGGAAAAACTTAAAACACTTGGCGCTTCTTCTAGTTCTTCACAAGTTTCTAGAGGTGATAGTGATACTATAGCAGCATTTAATACATCTATGGCAAAGAAAACATTATCTTTAGAAGCAACTGCTTATACTGCTCATACAATAACAGCCATGGGATTAACTCCTGTTAGAGTTCCAAATGGTATAAGTTCTGTAGCTGTAGATCCTAATGTAATACCTCTTGGTTCTAAGCTTTATATTGATGGTTATGGTTATGCCATTGCCTGCGATACAGGTTCTGCTATAAAGGGAAATAAAATAGATTTATTTATGAATTCTGAATCAGATTGTTTAAGCTTTGGACGACAAATGGTTACTGCATATATTATTGCATATCCTGGAGAATGGTAATAACTATGGCAAGCATTAAGCTTGCCTTTTTGTTTTCTATCACAAGTACTTTTTGCTATTTAAACAAAAAAGCTATCACACTATTTTTCGTGCGACAGCCTTTTTTTCTACTTATTATACCACTATATTATAAAAAATTATTCAAGTTTTTCTCTCATTATTTTTAATACCCTTTTTTCTATTCTTGAAACTTGAACCTGACTTATTCCAAGCATTTTTGCTACCTGAACCTGCGTTTTATCCTTAAAGTATCTAAGCATAATTATTTTCCTTGAATTTTCATCAAGACTGCTTAAAGCCTCTTTTAACGCTATTTGATCAAGAATATCTACATTATCATCTAGCTTTTCACTTATCTTGTCAATTAATAAAACTGGTGCACCATCCTCTTGATGAATGGTATCATAAAGATACTGAAGACTATTTAATGATTCCATTGCAATAAGTATATCGTCCTTAGCAATTCCACTATATTCAGATAATTCGTCTATGGTTGGTTCCCTATTTAGTTTAAAAGTTAATTCTTCCTTTGCAAAATGCAACTTTTTAGCTGTTCCCTTAATACTTCGGCTGATTTTAATAATTCCATCATCTCTTAAAAACCTTTTTATCTCTCCAATTATCATAGGAACTGCATATGTTGAAAATTTAACTCCATATTTTGAGTCAAAATTATTTACAGCTTTAACCAATCCTATACAGCCTATTTGATATATATCTTCATATTCATAACCTCTATTAGAAAACCTTTTACATATTGAAGTCACTAAAGGAAGATTAACTTCAATTATCTGGTTCATTGCTTTTTCATCTCCGCCTTGAGCAAGAACAACTAATTGCATATTAGCCTCATAGCTAAATTCCTCTCTATTTACATTCCCTTTTTCCATATTATTCCCCTATGCAATTAATTAAAAGTTTTTGTCATTAATACCTTAGTACCATCGCCAACAGAACTTTCAACAGATACTGTATCCATAAAACTTTCCATTACTGTAAATCCCATTCCTGATCTTTCTAAATCTGGTCTTGATGTGTATAATGGTTCCATAGCTTTATGAATATTTTCGATTCCTTTTCCATAATCTATTACAGATATAAATACTTTCCTCTTCTTTATTGCTGCTTCAATAATTATAGTTCCATCATCTCTTCCATCATATCCATGTATTATAGAATTAGTAACAGCTTCTGATATAGCTGTTTTTACATCTGTTATTTCTTCTATAGTTGGATCTAATTGTGCAACAAATGCAGAAATTGCAACACGTGCAAAACCTTCATTTTTAGATTTACTTTGAAGTTCAATTTTAACTTTATTATCGTACACCTTTTTCTAACCTCCACTAAATATTCTTTAATGCTTCTCTTACGCTATTATAACTCTTTATTATTTTAAATAGTCCTGACAATTCAAAAACTCTGTAAACCCTACTATTTATATTTGTTATGCACATTTTTCCATCCCTTGATGTTACCTTCTTTAATCTGCCAACTATAACACCAATCCCCGAACTATCCATAAATGTAACCTCAGAAAAATCTAGAATTACCTTATTAATTTGATTTGTGTCTATTTTATCATCAATTTTCACTCTTATTTCTTCAGCATTGTGATGATCTAGCTCCCCAGCTAAATAGACAATTAAAGTGCTTTTTATTTCTTCAAATTTAACGAACAAATTTGACCACACCTCCTATAAATCCTCTTCCACATTTTACCATAAATTAAAATTTAGTGTCAACTACTTTTTTAGTGTGGTCTAAAATATTTGCTCCTTCCTTTTTAAGGGTGGTTTAAAATATTTGCTTCATTTCATTTTCTATTTTTCATCACTTACAGCTTTGGTTAATTAATAATTAAGGATTAATAATTAAGAATTTAGGATATTTTTACTTCTTCGTCGTAAAAATTTAAATTTTATATTGTATGGGTAGACAAGCTACAGCTTCAAAGCCTACACAAAATTTTACATAAGATCTAATAGCATAAATGCTTTGGACCTAAATATAATAATTATTAATTATCTCCTATGGAGATTGGCTTTTAAGCAAAGCGTAAAAGCCACTTAATTATTAATTATTAATTATTAATTTCTCAGCTAAATTTTTTAACTTCATCATTTACTATTTTCCAAAATTCTTTCATGGACATTTTTCCATCAAGAATCATTATCTCTATAGCATCTTCAATAGTTTCCATTGTATAAATCTCTATTTTATTATTTCTAACAGCATCTTCAAGCTCAGAGTTTAGTACAATTTCATCTTTATTTAAAGCTGGAATTACAACAGCTACCTTATTTTTGTTATACATAGATGATATTTTATAAAAGCCTTCTATCTTTTCGTTTATACCACCTATTGGCTGTACTTCTCCAAACTGATTAAGAGATCCTGTAACAGCTATATTTTGCTTTACAGAAAGCTTACTAAGAGCTGATAACATGCATATCATTTCTGCAACTGATGCACTATCTCCATCTATCTCACCATATACTTGTTCAAAGCTTAAATGAAAATCAACTTGAATTTTATTATATGGATTTATAAGTCCATTAAGAAGTCCAGAGAGAATACTTAAAGATTTTTCATGAATTTTACCTGACATATTACATTCTTTATGAGTATCTATTATTTTGCCACTGCCTTTTGAGCACACTCCTGTAATTCTAATAATCTTGCCACAAGAAAAATATCCAGTATCAATTACAGCAAGACCATTTACAGAGCCTATTAATTTATCTGATAATGGTAGGATAATTTTATTTTCTCTATAAAAATCATCTATTTTTTCACTGTAAAATTCATCTTCATATAATATTTTATTTATTTCATCCTTTGTTATTTTCAATTTATTATTAGTTTTAGCTTCTGCACTTGCAATAATTATTATTTTATTTATTTCTTCTAAGTCTATATTTACTTTATTTCTATTACCACTAATCCTTGATAAATATTTTATAACTTCAACCACTGCATCTTCATCTATTTTTAAAAGCTTAAGCTTTTCGCATTTATTTATTATATAATTTCTTAATATTTCAAATATGCCCTTTCTTACTTTAACTTCCTTAGGATATTCTATTTTCATTTTAAATAAATTTCTAAAATCTTCATCAACACTGTACAAAATATTATAGCTTGATAAATCTCCAATTAAAATTATTTTTGTATTTACTTTAATATCCTTAATCTTAAGCCCAGTAATGGGTAATATATCTAAATAGTTTTTGTTACTATCTATAGTAACACTACCTTTTATTAGTGATTTTTTTAACATATTATAACTTAATGGATTTTCTATAAGACTTGATAATCTTATTATTAAACAACCGTTATTAGCTCTTAAAATTGATCCTGGATATACTGATGACAATTTTGATGTATATACACCTTCTTCACTTTCATACTCTATATAACCAAATAAATTATTTATTGTAGGTTCTTCTTCATATATAACTTTAGGAATATCTGTATCTTTGTTATTTACAAGTATACTTATAGTATACTTATTTAATACATTATCAATACCCTTTTCAAATTCATAAGATTCACTACAATTATATGAATTTACTAAATCCTTTTCTATACAATTGCACAAATTCTCAATATATTTAGATGCTTCAATACAATCTATAAATTTAATTATGGTATTTTCCTTTTGCTCATACATTTCACACATAATATGCTCTAAATATATTTCCTTCAATTTATCATTATATTTAATTTCAATTTCTTTTAATTTTTCAATAATTACTTGTGCCTTATTTTTTAAATTAAGGGCACCTTCTGTAATAAGCTCTTTTTCTTTGCAGGTAAGACCTTCATATTCACTTTCTGTCATTTCTCCTTTATCTGTTATGGGAACAAAGGCAAAACCATCCTTAGATGCCTTTACATCAAATCCTTCTTTTTTAGAAAAATCTATAAGCTTATCAATATATTCATTTTGTTTTCTTTCAATTTCTTCAAGTATTTTATCTCTTTCAGAATTTGCAGATAATTCATAAAAATCTAATGACACATTATAATACATATTTTTCAAATCATCTATTGATTCTTTTAAATATTTTCCTTTACCACCTGGTAATATTAATGAAATAGGATTGTTTATATCTTGTAAAGTACACAAAACAATATCTGTGGGTAATTTTTTACCTCTATACATATTTTCTATCCATTTTCTTGTTATTTCTATCCTATCTCTTGAATAATTATCTACTATAAATAAATTATATCCAGGTTTATCAATATCTATTGATTTCTTTATTTTCTTTCTAACATCTGAAATTTCTTCTAAATCTTTAAAAGATAAATTGCCATAATTCTTATTTAAGTTAAAATGAAAAATAACCTCATTTTCTGATAATTTCTTTTTCATTACATACTCACCTCAGCCAAATATCTCTTATAATTTCACTTCCTATAACTTTTACTATATAAATATTCCAAAACAAAAAAAAAAGTACCATCCAGGCCAAATTTATAACCTAAATGATACTCTTAATAAAATTATGCTAAAATTTCAGATACAATTCCTTGTTTTTTACTAGTTATAAAGGAATATACTACCATAGATATTAATTCATCTAAAAATTTATCTTTTTTATCATCTTTAGTTATTTCAACTAAAGCTATTGCTATAAATGCTATAAAACTTTTATCCATATAAAATTCATATTCATATTCTTGATCACAAAGATACTCTATAACACTTTTCACTTTTTTTACATATGCATTAGGCTCCTCTTCACCTGCTGCAATTCCAAGTAATGCCAAAACCTGATGACTTATTTTTATATCTTTATTTTGGAATTCCTTTAAAAATTGTGAAACAAGATTAAATTCAGGATTATTATGATTTAATAAAAGAGCTAAAGTTAATCCTTGAACACCATTTTTTGAAAACATATTAAGCTTTACAACAGAATTAAACCATTTTTCCATATATAATATACTTTTTTCTTTATCTATACCATTTAATGCAAGAAGTGCACATTCTAAATAATCTTCTTCATTTGTTATATCTTTATAATTAACCTTCATAACTTTATAAATTTCCATCATGTTTTTCATTATTAAATCCAACTCATGTACATTTCCATGCTTTACTATTGCATATGCTGATAAAACAAGATGTGGACTTTCAGTAAATCCATACTGTAACATATCATCATATACTTTTAATATTTCTTCTATGTATTCGTCTACATTAGGCTCCTTGCTTATTAATATAGAAACCATATAAAGTATATCGCCTCTAAATTCTGACATTCTTGGTGTTTTATTTTTTATTATTGTTCTTATATTTTTTATTTTTAAAATACTTTCATCTGTACTTTTATTACTTATTACTAATGAACCAAAATGATTAAGTAAATCCCCATCGTATCTTAATGAATCTTTAAGCTTTCTGTAATTATTAACAACTAAATCACAAGCCTCTTTTAAAATCATCTCCATACTCATCCCTCTTTTCAAAATATACACTATTTTTAATATTAATAGCATCATAATTATTATACAATAAATATGTAAACATTATAAGATTTTCATCCTAATTAATGTTTTTCTTCCTTATATTTTTATTATATTTTATTTTTATGACAAATATATGGCATTTCGAACATGAAAAAACCCAAAGCAAAATTTGGGGGATATTGCTTTGGGTTCTCATACAAGAATTCAGTATGAGTTGTTACAAGGGGTTATAAAAAAAAATATAAATTTTTTTCTATGAGTTTATTATAGCAACTTTTTGTTACTTATGTATGACGAATATTTGAATATTTTGTAATATGACATTTTTTTTAATTTTCAAAAAAAACATTTATTAAAATAGCTAAATATCTAAGTTTACTTCTACGTCTTGCTCATTATTTAAAATTCTTTTTGAAAGATTCTATGAACTATTTGTTAAAAATATGCTATTTTTATTTGTTATATACATTAAGTATACGTTTTATACATGCATATTCGCAAATATTTATACATATTAAAATAATAATTCCATACATAAATAATCCATTTCTACTTAGCAAACTATATATAATATATGATATATTTATAAGAAAAATAGATATTCTTATTATTTTAAAAGATGACACTAAGCTGCTTTTTTTCTTTTTTTGTTTAATTATTTCAAATATACCCAAACTAAGAATAAAAATACCAATATATAAAAGCATAACAGATATCATACTATTTCCTCCTAAATTTTATATTTAAATAAAAAAATAATATTATTGATTTGCCTAAAATAATAGCCATTCCAATATAAATATATATAATTCTTCCTTCATAATTTCCATACATTATAAATAACAATGAAGTTATTAAAAATATTAAGTCAAAATAAATAGCATTTTCTATTAAATTTCTGCATTTTAATATTTTATATAATAAAATAAAGCTTAATATAATAAATGTTAAAGAACATATTATATATTGAACCATTATTACTCACCCCAATTTATGCTATAAAATATAATTTCTATAATATATATATTTATAAATTTATATTTTTATTCATTAAATCTTTTACATAACTAAAATGTCTATAGTCTTATACCAAAAGAAAACAATGTATGATATAATATTTATTATTTATAAATTTTAATATAAAGGAGATATACCATGGCTTTTAAAGATAAATTTGATAAATATTTTAGAGATACTTATTTTGAAAAATATGGTGACAGAATTACAAGTGTATCTGGTACTTGTATGTCTATAAAATTTACAGAAAAAAACTATATTATTTTTCACAGATTAGTTGTAGATATGATTATAAAACCTGAAGTTGGCAGAGCTGTAGTAAAATGTAGATACAAAAAAATGAGATGGTTTAAAAAAGTTGACTTTATTCCTATAAAAAATGGTCATAAACTAATTATAATGGGGCTTAAAGGTGTTAAAGGCAAAAAAGATGAAGATATAGTTATGATTCAAAATATATTAAATACAACTACAAAGAAAGATTTAATTCCAATTGACCATTCTCAAATAAAAAAATCAAGACAACAAGCAAATAGAATGAGATATTCTAAATAATTTTTTTAGGAGCTACAGAAAATGATAAATCATTTTCTGTAACTCCTATTTTCTAAATATTTTTAACTTTTTATTAACTTCATTGAATTATGTAAAGTTTTTTATTTCGTCTTCGATAATAAAGTAATCTGTTCATAAGAGCATATAAACATTGTAAAGCTTTTTTTGAATAAAATAAATATAATTGAATTTAGAATTAATTTTAAGGGGTGCATATTTATGATAAAATTATTAGAAAACAATGCAATAGATCTTAACTTATTAGAGCTTGAAGATTTAATTGATTTACAAATGTTACAAAAGTTCCAAGATGATTTTGCTATAGCATTTAATTGTGCAAGCGTTACTGTAGATAAAAATGGTGATCCAATTACTAAACCAAGTTCATACACTAGATATTGCAGTAAATTTATACAAAGTACATCAAAAGGTGAAAGCAGATGTGCAAATTCTCATAAAAGAATGGGTGAAGAAGCAGCAAAAATTGGCAGACCTTTTATAGGTAAATGTCCTTCAGGATTAATAGATTTTGCTGTACCAATTATAATAAAGAATAATCTAATTGCTACAATTCTTGGCGGACAAGTTTTAACAGAATCTCCAAATGAATCAAGTTGTATAAGCCTTGCAAATGAACTTGGTAATGATGCAAAAGGAATGGTTAATGCACTTAATGAAGTTGATATTGTAAACATGCGCAACATACAAGCTGCTGCTGATGTATTATTTACTGTAATAAATACAATGGTTAAAGATGGATTTACAAAAATAAAATTAGATTTAGTTGCAAAGAATTTATCAAATACTTTTATGCAGACATCTGCTACTATTGAAGAACTTTCAGCTTCTGCCTTAAATATAGCTGCAGAACAAGAAAACTTAAACAATGAAATTTCTGAAATAGGTATTATTACAAAAGAAATAAATAAAATAACTGATGCTATAAAGTCAATTGCTGGACAAACTAATATGCTTGGTTTAAACGCATCAATTGAAGCTGCAAGAGCTGGTGAAGCTGGTAAAGGCTTTTCTGTAGTTGCAGCAGAAATCAAAAAACTTTCTGATAATTCAAAAGAAACAGCTGATGGAATTATGAAATTAACTACTCAAATTGAAAAAACAGTTTCAGCTACTATTTCTAATTCTCAATCAACACTTGAAACATCAAAAGAACAATCAAAGGCAATGGAAGAGGTATCATCAAGTATTCAAGAAGCTGTATTATTAAATGATACACTAAAAAAAATAATGGAATAAACATAAATAGTGAAGGATTGAGCAAGCTCAATCCTTTTATTTTTTAATTAAAAGATATACACTATTAATAAAAGCTATTACTCCAGAAAAGAATATTACAATAAGCCATTTTGCAAAATTTAGTGGTACTGTATGAAATATAGCTCCCAAAAATGGTATATAAAGAATTAAGCATAACATAATTATTGAAACAGTAACTGCTCCTACTAAATATTTATTAGTAAATAATTTAATTTCAAATATAGAATGATTTTCAGATCTGCATTCAAATACATGAAAAAGTTGGCTCATAATAAGAGTAGCAAGTGAAATAGTCCTACAAGTTTCAAGATCCATTCTATAATATCTTCCTACCATAAATGCAAGAAGTGTACATATTCCAATTAACGAACCCCTGATTACTATCTTTTCAACAAGGCCTCGTGCAAAAATACTTTCACTTTTATTTCTAGGCTGCTGTCTCATTATATCATTATCTGCAGGATCTACACCAAGTGCTAGTGCTGGCAATCCATCTGTAGCAAGATTTACAAACAAAATTTGAATTGGTGTTAAAGGATTTGGCATTGTAAAAATTGATGCTAAAAACATAGTTAATACTTCACCTAAATTACATGATAAAAGATATCTTATAAATTTTCTTATATTATCATATATAATTCTACCCTCTTCTACTGCTGAAACTATGGTACTAAAATTATCATCCATAAGTATCATAGATGATGCTTCTTTTGTAACATCTGTACCTGTAAGTCCCATAGATATTCCAATATCAGCCTCCTTTATAGCAGGTGCATCATTTACACCATCGCCAGTCATAGCAACTACATTATTATTTCTTTTAAATGCTTTTACTATTCTAAGTTTATGATCTGGTGAAACTCTTGCAAAAACACTAATTTTATTTACTTTATCCGTAAGGTCACCATCATTTATTTTTTCTAATTCTTCTCCAGTAATAACTTGATTTTTGCTATTACATATGCCTAAATCCTTTGCTATAGCAAGGGATGTATTTTTATGATCTCCAGTAATCATAACTGGTTTTATACCTGCTAGCTTGCATTTTCTAACAGCTTCTCTAGCTTCTTTCCTTGGAGGATCAATACTTCCTGCTACCCCTATAAATATTAAATCACTTTCTAAAATTTTGCTATCTTTTGATAATTTTTCAAGCTTATATGATGCTGCTATGCATCTTAGAGCTCTGCCACTCATTGCTTCAATAAATGTTTCAATTTGTTTTTTCTTCTGGTATGTTAATTTTTTTACCATTCCATTTTCTAATATATATGAAGATTTAGCTAGTACCTTTTCTGGTGCCCCCTTTACATAACCAGCTATCTTATTATTAGAATCTTTTACTACAACAGACATCATTTTTCTATTTGAATCAAAAGGTATATCATATTCTCTTTTAATATTTTCAGTAAAGCTTTTTATATGCTCAGGGGTATTAAAAAACAATCTTATAAGAGCAACCTCTGTTGGATCTCCTAAAACTGCCTTATTAATATTTTTTGTTGTAAAATCATAATTACAGTCATTACAATATACTAATGATTTTTTCATCATTTTGTATGTTTCATTTTTTTGTAATTTACTATCTTTTAAATCCCCATCTATAGGATATATTTGTCCATCAATAAAAATTTCTTTTACAGTCATTTTATTTTGTGTAAGTGTTCCTGTTTTATCAGAACAAATTACTGAAGTACATCCTAATGTTTCAACTGCAGGAAGCTTCCTTATAAGTGCATTCCTTTTAAGCATTCTAGATACTCCAAGAGCTAATGATACTGTTACAATGGCAGCAAGTCCCTCTGGAATAGCCGCAACAGCAAGACTTACCCCAAGTAAAAACATCTCACCAATATCATTGCCTCTTAATATGCCTAAAATAGTCACTAATGCACAAATTATAAGACACATAAAAACAAGTATTTTCCCTAAATGTTCTAAACGCTGCTTTAAGGGTGATTTTTCTTCTTTTATAGTACCTAAAAGTTCTGCTATTTTTCCCATCTCAGTTTTCATTCCAATTTTTGAGACCTTAAATAATCCTTTTCCCTTAAGTATTATTGTCCCCATAAATCCACTATCATTTACATCTTTGTTAACCCCTACCGATTCTCCTGTTAAAAGAGATTCATCTACAACTATTGATGAAAGTTCTAAAAATTTTCCATCAGCCGGTATTCTATCACCAGCCTCTAATATAACAACATCACCTATAGTTAAATATGAAGAATTTATAACCTGAAGTTTATTATCTCTATAAACCTTACATGTTGGAGCAGCTAACTGCTTTAAGGCCTCTAATGATTTTTCTGTTCTAAACTCCTGAATAAAACCAAGTATTGCATTTACAATAACTATTATTATTATTGTAATTGCATCTGCAGTATCCCCCATAAATCCTGATATTATTGTTGCAGCAATTAATACCCATACCATAAAATCATTAAATTGTGATAAAAATATAAATAGTGGCGAAATTTTTTTTCCATGCTCTAATTCATTTAATCCAAATTCCTTAAGTAATTTTTCAGCTTCTTTTGTGGAAAGCCCTATTTTCACCATTTCCTGCTTCACATTTTTTCCTCCTTAATTAATGGCTTTATAGATTATATGAATTCATTTAACCTTTTATACTTTGTAAATATCATGGGCAATTTGTCTATATTATGTTTACATTTACTTCATTTAGAATTAAAATATAATAAGTAATAAATTAATATAAATAAGTATTTTCAATGCAAATACTTAATAATTAAGGAGGAAATATTTTGAAAAACGTCATTTATGTAACTGGGCATAAAAATCCAGATTCAGATTCTGTATGTGCAGCTTACGGTTATGCAGAATTTAAAAACAAAATCGATGGAACTGTTCCTGCAACTCCAGTTAGACTTGGAAACTTAAATCGTGAAACAGAATATATTTTTAACCACTTTAAAGCTACTGTTCCAGAATATCTTGAAACAGTAAAGCTAAAAGTTGGTGATTTAGATATTGATAATATAAAAGCTGTTTCACCTGATATATCACTAAAAAAAGCATGGCATGTTATGAAAGACAGAAATGTAAAATCACTTCCTGTATGTGATAACAATGACCACTTAGTTGGTATAATTACTGTTTCTAACTTAACTTCATCTTACATGGATATTTGGGATAATGTAATACTTTCAAAAAGTAATACTACACTAGATAATATTATAGAAACATTATCTGCGAAGGAAATTTACAGAGCTTCTGAAAATCCTAAATTTCCTGGTAAAATTACTGTAGTTGCAATGCAACCAGATACTATGAAGGGTATTGTAGATGAAGGTGATATTGCTATTGTTGGTGATAGAGAAGAAAGCCAAGAAGCATTAATGAATGAAAAAGTTTCATTAATAATAATTACTGGTTCACATACTTTATCAGACAATCTTTTAGATAAAGCAAAAAAACAAGGTGTAAATGTTATAAGTACTCCACATGATTCTTTTACAGCTTCAAGACTTATAGTACAAAGTATTCCTGTATCATATGTTATGACAAAGGAAAATCTAGTATCATTTTCTGTATCTGAATTAGTTGAAGATATAAAAGATACTATGATAGAAACAAGATATAGTTCTTATCCTGTAACAGATTTAGACGGAAAGGTTATTGGTACTATATCTAGATATCATTTAATATCTAATAAAAAGAAGAAATTAATTCAAGTAGACCACAATGAAAGAGGTCAATCAGTTGATGGTATTGAAGAAGCTGACGTACTTGAAATTATAGATCACCACAGAGTTGCAGATATTCAAACTGGTAACCCAATCTACTTCAGAAATGAACCTTTAGGAAGCAGTTCAACAATTGTTGCTAAATGCTTCTTTGAAAATGGAATAAGACCATCTAAAGAGGCTGCTGGACTACTATGTGGTGCAATAATTTCTGATACATTATTATTTAGAAGTCCAACTTGCACTGATCAAGATAAACATATATGCAAAAAATTAGCTGATATAGCTGGAATTTCAAGCATAGATGATTTTGCAAAGGAAATGTTTAAAGCTGGAACTTCACTTCAAGGAAAAACTGTAGAAGAAATATTCAATCAAGATTTTAAACCATTTAACATATGCAATACAAAAATAGGTGTTGCTCAAGTTAATACAATGGATATAGAAGGATTTATGCCTTTAAAAGAAGAAATGCTTGATTACATGAATGAAAAAGCTTCAAAAGAAGGATATGATATGTTATTACTTCTATTAACTGATATACTTACTGAAGGTTCTCAAATATTAACAGTAGGTGATACATCTATTGTAGAAGAAACATTCAATGTTAAACTACAAGATGAAACAGCCTTCTTACCAGGAGTACTTTCAAGAAAGAAACAAGTAATTCCACCAATTACTAACGTTATTAATAACAGATAATTAACAAATAAAAACAAAATTATCCACAGAATTTCAAAATAACTACTATTTTTGATAATTCTGTGGATATTTTTTTAATTAAAATTTTTGCCACATAAGGAGCAAAAATATCCTAAATTCTAAATTATTAATTATCTTCTCATACTATTTATCATGCCCCACATTTCATCTGATGTCTGCATGCATTTAGATACTAATTGGAATGTTCTTTGAGCTACAATCATATTAACCATTTCTTCACCCATATCAACATTAGAACCTTCTAAAAATCCTTGTTCTATATTATAATCATTAGATTCCCTTACTTGGACTCCATCTGCAGCTACAAATAAATTATCTCCTATTGATTTAAAGGCATTATCACCTGTTGCTGTATATATATTAAGTTTTCCTATTTCAACAGATGTATTATTCTCATTCATATATATAGTTCCATCTTGACCTACAATAAAATTATTATCATTTAATACTGTATTATTGTATGATCTTCCATTTGCAAATTCTATTTCTACTCTATTACCATAAGAATCTACAAGCTGGCCATTTGAATCAATTACAAATGATCCATCTCTTGTATATGCTTCTGTACCATCAGATTTAAAAACCTTAAAGTATCCTTCACCATCTATTGTTAAATTAGTTGAAACACCTGTAGTTACTAAATTACCAACGCTATTGTCTCTATAAACATCGCTAGTTCTTGTACCAATTCCCATAGTAGCATCTTTATCGTAAATAGGATAACCTTTTCTATCTAAAGATTCCTGATATAAATCCTTAAAACCTACAGTCATCTTTTTATATCCATATGTAGATGAATTAGCTAAATTGTTACTTATAATATCAAGCCTTTCCTGTTGGGCATTCATTCCTGTTTTACTTGTCATTATTGACCTTATCATAATATCCTCTCCTTATTATCTAACAGAACCAACTTCATTAGCAGTTTTACTTAATGTTTCGTCTAGCATTGTTAATACCTTTTGATTTGTTTCAAAATTTCTCATAACTGATATCATATCAACCATTTCATCAGTAACATTAACATTTGATGCTTCAAGATATCCTTGTCTTACATCAACCTGTGCATTATATATTGGATTTTGTCCTGTATAATAATTATCTCCCATTTTTTGAAGACTTTGATAATCCTCAAAATCTGCAGTAAGAAGCTTACTAGTAGCTTGACCATTAACTACTACATTTTTATCTTCATCTAACGTAAACTGAGAATTTCCAACAAATATAGGCTCTTTTGCACCTGTAACATTATTGATTCCCAAAACTCTGTCTCCAGTTGTTGTTACAAGATATCCATCATTTGCTACAGCAAAATTTCCATCTCTTGTATAAACTTCCTGGTTTCCAGCCTGAACAGCTATGAAACCTCTTCCATTTATACCAAAATCCCATGTTCTGTTAGTCTGCTGTAAATTTCCTTGAGTAAATTTA
Organism: Clostridium sp. HCP1S3_C6; assembly: GCF_052066735.1. NCBI lineage: Bacteria > Bacillati > Bacillota > Clostridia > Eubacteriales > Clostridiaceae > Clostridium > Clostridium sp. HCP1S3_C6. The sequence goes on along the minus strand of NZ_JBQHRN010000005.1, from coordinate 67,609 downwards.
TTGTATACAGTATCTATTTTTGTTCCAAGGCTTATTGTACCTAGCTTTTGAGTTACATTTCTTTTACCTTGAATTTTATCTTTATTTTGAATCATAACTTCTTTAAAGCTTTTTGTTAAAAGATCTTCTGCCTTATAACCTGTTGTAGTAGAGTTAGACATATTATTAGTTATTGTATTTTGTTTATTTTCAAGTGCTATCATACTTGAAACTGATGTGTAGATACTTCTTAACATTTATTACTCATTCCCCTCATTACTTATTTTACTTTCATCTTTATATATCATACCCAAATCAAGAGCTTTCTTTTCTATTTCAGCATTACTCATTGAATTTTCAACTTTATATGAAATCATGCCCGCTACACCAATTAAAATACCAATTCCTATACCTAGAAGTATTCTAGTATCTAAAAGATATAATAAAACTCCTTTTAATTTTTGTTTAATAATCCCTTTACTAATAATATCTCCCCCTTTCCTACATGAAGCTTTTCGCATATTTCTTCATCACTTAACCCTTGTTTTATTAATTTCTTTATTCTTTGAGTCTTACTATCTAGGGAAATATCATTAATTACACCTTCATATTCATTATCATTTTTCTTAATGTGTTTTTTATTGTTAAAGTTTGAATTAGTTATTTTTTTATGGAGTGTTTCTGAAAAATCACTTTCATTTTTTTGTTTTTGATCACTTTCTTTATTATTTGTATTATCCTTTACTATTTCATCTAAATCATCATTTATTACTTTATTTATTGTTTTAGCTTTTGATTTTTTTATATTGTTATTTTTTTGCTCAATTAAATCAATTCTTTCATTAACCTTAATAATTTCCTTTTGAATTTCAGTTAAACTTTCAGCTACATCTTTTCTAATTTGTCCTATCTGTAATTTATCGTCTGTAAAATCAATATTCTTAAGTTTACTCTGAAATTCACTATCTTTATTTATTTTTAACCTATTTCCATTATCTATGTATTCTTTTAAGGACAATTCCTTATTCCCAAACTTAACATTTACAAAAATAAGTATACATGCCACAACAACCAATATAATTGGTACCACTAAAAATCACAACCTTTATATGTAATTAAGCTCTTTCATTTTTTCTCTTAAATTTCTAATAGCTCTACTGTGAAGTTGGCATACTCTAGATTCTGATACTTCAAGAACCTTACCTATTTCTTTTAAAGTTAGTCTTTCATAATAATATAAATTAAGAACAATTCTATCCTTTTCCTTTAACTTACTTATTGCATCAGATAAATTACTTATTTTTTCTTTATTTTCAAAAGTTTGCTCTGGACTTGGACTTTGTTTGTCTTCTATAACACCCATAACATTCATATCATCATCATCAGAAAAAATAATGTCATCTAAGGATACTATTGAAATATAATTAATATAATTTTCAATTTCAGCAACATCTGCCACTGTCACATTAAGCTGCTGTGCAATTTCTTCATTAGTTGGTTCTCTAAATAATTTATTTTGTAAAATTTCAACAGCTTTATTATACTTGTTAAGTTTATCCATAGCACCCTTTGATATAGGCCTTGCTCTTCTTATTTCATCAATTATTGCTCCCTTTATTCTAATAGATGCATATGAAGAAAACTTAATACCTTTACTTTCATCATATTTTGTTATAGCATCCATAAGTCCAATAAGTCCATAGCTTACTAAATCATCATAATCCATATACTTATTTTTACCAAGACTAACTCTAGAAGCAATATATTTTACAAGGGGTGTATATTCCTCTATTATATGCTCCTTCCCTTTAAATCCTTGTAGCGTTTCCATAAAACCTCTTCTCCTTCCTCTAAGTAAATAAATAAATACTTTTTACATTATTGTAGTTTGCTTTCTAAGTTCAATAAATATCTTAGCAATTATTCTATCCCTTATTCTTTCTGTAAGGTGAATAAACTCAATACCACAAACATTTTCTTTCATTTCATTTACAACTACCCTTACAACTTTTCCTTCTAATTGAAAGCTCTCATTTCCAAGAACTAATCCAATTTGAAGCTTATCTCCCAATTTAACCTTTTCTTTTATAACAAGTTTCATTCCACCACCACTTAAATCAAGTATCATAGCTTTTGTCCAAGCAGTGTGTTCAGTTTTATAAAATGTATAATCTAAAAGACTTATTCTAACAAAATCTCTTCTTTCTATTTTCTTTTTCATAGTTGGAATAGTAATTCTATAAAAAGGTTTTCCATCTTCCATTATTCTATTTATAATTTCAGATTGAAGTATATAATAGCCACCTTCCTTTACAATTCCAAGTTCAATTTCTGCTCCATCTTCTAATGTAAGATATTCCCCTTCTCCAAGTGGAAGATTTATTACATAATAATCCTCTTGTATATCTTGAATAGTACTTTTATATGTTAAATCCTCATAATTTAAAACCACATTATCATTTATATTTAACTTCATAACCATTAACTCTCCCCCTCACGAAAAAACTTCAAATATTTTACTAAATAACCCTTTTGCTCCACCATATTTTTTTGCTGTATAATTTTCTGTTTCTCCTAAAATCTTATTACAAATATTTTTAATTGATTTACTTGCATCAGAATTTGGATAATTAATTGTTACTGGAATTTGACTTCTAACACTTTCAATTAACTTTCTATCATCTAATATACATCCAAGATAAAATACATCAAATTGTAAAAATTTATCAACAGCTTTTTTAAATTTATTATATGTTAATTCTCCTTCCTTTAAATCAAATACTTTATTAACAACTATATTAGCTTTGTCCTTTAGTCCAAAATGTTCAGCAGCTTTAACAAGACTATAAGCATCTGTTAATGAAGTTGGTTCTGGCGTTGTTAAAATAATTAAATCTTCGCTACATGATATAAAAGCAAGTACACTTCTATTTATTCCAGCGCCAGTATCCATAAGTATATAGTCAAAACCATTTAACCCTTCTATTTTATCTAAAAATATACTTCTTTCTTCCTCTGACAAATCTTCTATTCTATTTAATCCAGACCCTCCAGCAAGAAGATATATTCCTTCAGGTCCTTCTTCTATAATATCTTCTATTTCCTTTCCTTCTAATATATCAAAAACTGAGAACTTGGGAAAAACACCCATTAATACATCATCATTTCCCATGCCAATATCAGCATCAAAAACTAATACTTTTTTTCCCTTTTTAGAAAGTAATATTGCAAGATTTATAACAAAATTACTTTTCCCTACTCCACCTTTTCCAGATGTTACAGTAATAATTTTTGTTTTATTACTACTAATATTTAAAGTTTCATCTTTAGTATCTTCTCTATTTCCTGCCATCATTCGTCTTAAGGCTTCTGCTTGATCTAACATACAGATTCCTCCCCAAACACAAGTTTTATAGCTTCATCTTTTGAAAAATCTTTTATGTCATCTGGAACATTTTGACCTGTTGTAACATATCTTATAGGTTTATTAGCAATTCTTGATATATTATATATTGATCCATAGACACTAGTTTCATCTAATTTTGTTATAATTACTTTATCATAATTAAGTATTCGATAACCTTCTAATATAGTTTTTATATCTTTATTTTTAGTTGTTGCACTTATAACTATATTTATACTTGTAGCATTAGCTTTATCAACAAATGCTCTAAGTTCTGATATCTGCATTTTATTTTTGCTGCTTCTTCCTGTAGTATCAATTAATACCACATCACAATCTTTCATTTTTTTAATAGCAGCTTCCATTTCTTTTATTGTTATTACAACTTCAAAAGGAATATTCATTATTTCTGCATATGTTTTTAACTGTTCAACAGCTCCAATTCTATATGTATCTACAGTAATTAATCCTACTTTTTTCTTTTTAACTAAAGATAAATTTCCTGCAAGTTTTGCTATTGTAGTAGTTTTTCCAACACCAGTTGGTCCTACTAAAACAACATTTCCATTTAAATCATCATTAGATGACTTTATGTCCCTTGACATAATATCTCTAAGCTTAGAAACATCAAAATCTCCTTTTAGTTTTTCATTAAATTCATCATAAAATTGCATATCTATATCTGAATTACTTAAAAATTCTAAAAGTTCATCTTTGGAATCTTTAGTAGTATTTTTCATAACAGCTTTTAACATATCTTTCATTTCTTTTACTTCAGATTCAATTTCACTTTTCTTTTGTTCATTATTATCTACCACAGCTTGCTTATTTCTTTTATTTTCTATTTCCTTGTTCATAAGGTTTTTTAAATCATTTATGGATTTATCCATATTGTAATCAGCTGAAGTACCTTTTCTTGAATATGAATTATTTGAAGCATGTATGCTAGTGCTTTTTACTTTACTATTTCTATCAATTGATGAATTTTCTACTGCTGCTGTAACCTCAAGTTGTCTTTTTGAAAAAATGCCCTTAATTCCTGGTTTTTTTATTTTTCTTTGACTTATTATAACAGCATCTTTTCCTAGTTCATATCTTATTCTAGTAAGTGCTTCATTCATATTATTTACTGTATATTTTTTAATTAACATTATAAACTTACAACCCCTTCTGCCCTAATTTCTACATCATTTGGGATTTCATTTAATGATACAACCATTAAATGAGGAAAAGCCATTTCACATAATTTTCTAAAAGCAGGTCTTATATTAGGTGATACAAGAACTACTGGTTGATTGTTATAGAAGCTTACTGAATCAATAGTTTCTCTTAAATTTTTAAATATAATAGTTGTCTTGTCAGGATCAATTGCTGGGAATGAACCTTGCATAGACTTTTGAATATTAGATGCAATAAGTTCTTCAAGTTCAGGAGCAAGTGTTACTACTGTAACTGTCCTATCATCATCTATTATTGTGTTACATATTGTTCTTGAAAGAGCAAATCTAACATATTCAGTTAACAATTCTATATCTTTTGTTGTTCTTGAATTATCAGCAAGTGATTCTAGTATTGTAACCATATCTTTTATTGGTACTTTTTCTTTTAATAAATTTTGTAGTACTTTTTGAACTTCACCAATTGTTAATAAATCTGGAATAAGTTCATCAACAACTGCTGAATATTTTTCTTTCATGTTATCTATTATATTTTTAACTTCCTGTCTTCCTAACAATTCGTAAGAATGAGCCTTAATTGTTTCAGTTAAATGTGTAACCATAACAGTAACAGGGTCAACTACTGTTAATCCTTTAATTTCAGCTTCTTCTCTTTGATCTTTATTTATCCAAACTGCTGGGAGTTCAAATGTTGGTTCTATTGTTTTTATTCCTGGTATATCTGAATTTTCTCCAGTTGGATCCATACAAAGAAGCATATTTGCCATAAGCTCTGCTGAAGCAACAACTGTACCTCTTATTTTAATAACATATTCATTAGTTTTTAGTTGAAGATTATCTCTTATTCTAATAGGTTGAACTACAATACCCATTTCAATAGCACACTGCCTTCTAACAGATGCGATTCTTTGAAGTAAGTCACCACCAGATGATTCATCTGCAAGAGGAATAAGTCCATAACCAATTTCTACTTCCATTGGTTCTACTGAAATAAGATTCATAACATTTTCAGGTTCTTTCTTTTCAAGTTCAACAGCCTCTTCTTCTTCCATAACAGCACTTAATTCTTTCTTTTTGCTTTCATCTTTTATTAAAAGATATGCAAGAACTCCTGTAGCAACTGCTGCTGCAAAGAAAGGTACTTTAGGAAGTCCTGGAATAATAGCCAAAAATGTCATTACTGCACTAGCTATTCCACATACAACTGGGAATCCTGTAAGTTGTTCTGCAAAGGTTTTACCAAAATTCTCTTCACTTCCTGATCTAGTAACAAGTATACCTGCTGATGTAGATATAAGAAGTGCTGGTATTTGTCCAACTAATCCATCACCTACTGTAAGTCTAGTGTATGTTTGTGCAGCTTCGCCTATAGACATATCTTTTGATAGTACACCAATTACTATACCTGCAACAATATTTATAATTGTAATTATAATACCTGCTATAGCATCACCTTTTACAAACTTAGACGCACCATCCATAGCTCCATAAAAGTCAGTTTCATGTTGAAGATCTTTTCTTCTTTTTTTAGCAGTAGCTTCATCAATAAGTCCTGAATTCAAGTCTGCATCTATACTCATTTGCTTACCTGGCATAGCATCTAAGGTAAATCTAGCAGATACTTCTGATACTCTTCCAGAACCATTTGTAATAACAAGGAACTGAACTATCTCTATAATAAGGAATATTATAATTCCAACTACATAATTTCCATTAACAACAAATTCACCAAATGCTTCTATAATTTGTCCTGCACTTGCCTCTGTCAGTATAAGTCTTGTTGATGAAATATTTAATGCTAATCTAAACAATGTAGTTACTAGCAAAAGCGTTGGAAATACTGAAAATTGTAATACACTAGTTGTAAACATAGTTATTAAAATTATAATTATTGATAATGTAATATTAAGTGCTAACAAAATATCTAATAATGCTGATGGTAATGGAATTATTATCATCATAACAATTCCTATTACTGCAAAAGCAACAACTATATCTAGATTTGCCTTAACACTTAATTTTCTGTTATTTTCTAAGAGCATTAATTTTTCCTCCTAATTTAACATCCTTTTTTAACATATATTTTCAATACTAAGCCTATTTTTTCTCCATTATGTTTTTTTCTACAAAATATTTATATATTCCTCTATTTATCACTTAAACATTCCGTTAATTAATAATGAATAAATTGTTACAAAATTAATTAAAAATTTAAAACAATAAATAAAAATTAACAGGCTTAAATCTTTATTTATTTTTAAGTGTTATCTTAATTATTTGCTTCATTTCACTTTCTGTTCTTTATCACTTACAACTTCGATAATTAAGAATTAAGAATTAATAATTAATAATTCAGGACATTTTTACTCCTTCGTCGTAAAAATTTTAATTATATTAGGTATGGGTGGACAAGCTCAATATTTCAAGGCTTACACTAAATCCTATATAAAACCTAATTATACTAGTGCTTTGGGCTAGATTACAATAATTATTAATTATCTCCTATGGAGATTGGCTTTTAAGCAAAGCGTGAAAAGCCACTTAATTATTAATTCTTAATTTCGAATCTACATTTGCGGCCTAATTAAGAAATTAAGAATTAAGTCAGCCATCGCCATACGCTCGGCTTAATTAAGAATTATAGATTAATTAAGCCAAGCTCCATTGTGCTTGGCTTAATTAATGATTTAATTTATAAACAAATGCTAAAATTTCAGCTACAGCCTGATACATTTCCTGTGGCACTTCTTGATCTAATTCTACTTTGTCATAAAGCATTCTTGCAAGAGGTTTGTTTTCCATAATTGGCACATTATTTTCTCTTGCTATTTCCTTTATTTTAAGAGCAACTAAATCAGCACCCTTTGCAACAACCTTCGGTGCTTCCATCTCACCATCTACATATTTTAAAGCTACTGCAAAATGTGTAGGGTTTGTTATTACTACAGTTGCATCTGGTACACTAGCCATCATTCTTCGTTGAGAAATTTCCCTTTGCTTTTGTTTGATTTTTTGTTTTATTTTAGGATCTCCTTCCATTTGTTTATATTCTTCTTTAACTTCTTGCTTTGTCATTCTCATATCTTTCTTATAAAATTTACATTGCAAGAAATAATCAATAGCAGCTATAAGTATTAGTACTATCGTAATTTGAATAAATATACCATATACAATTTTAATAACAGCACCACCTAAAGATGGAAGATATGTATTACCAGTTTGCATAATATCATTAAAATTATCAAGTATATATTTGTAACCTAAATATCCTATAATAATTACTACTGCTAAGTTCTTTGCAAGATCTGCAAGACTTTTTTTAGAAAACATATTTTTAAATCCTGACAATGGATTCAATTTTTTTAAATTAGGCTTTAATGGTTCTGTCGTAAATAAAAATCTAGATTGAATTAATCCTGCTGCTACTGCTGAAACCATTATAGGCACTGCAAAGGTTAAAAAACATATAGCACAGGTTTTTATAATAATAAAAGCTAATCCTTTTAAAGATTCATAATCTAAATTAATTCTTATACCTGTATTTAAAAAATAAACAAGCATTTCTTTTAAATTTTCGCCTATTATTCCTGAAAGAGTCATTAAAACCAATGTACATACAAGCATACTAAAAGCTATAGCAACATCTTTACTTCTTGGTATTTGACCTTTTTTTCTTGCATCATTTAATTTTTTATCAGTTGGTTCTTCTGTTTTGTCACCATCGTCTGCAAAAATTAATGCAAGAGGTGCTGCCGATATTAAATTAATAATTTTTGTAAAAGCATCAGGTATACTATTGATACCATAATTTATAGTTTTTATCATAATAGGCATCAAAAATATAAATGATATAATTCCTATAAGCATTTTTACAGGCATACCTAATATCATAACATTTATTTGAGGCACTGTTCTTGATATAAGTGCCATACAAAGGTCTGCTAGTAATATTATAAGAATCATTGGTATAGCTATTTTAACGCCTAATAAAAAATAGTTAGAAAAAATATTTACAATAGTCCAAAAAGATTTATCTATATTAATGCCACTTCCAATAGGAAGAATAGTAAAGCTATTTACAAGATATTTTATTAATAAATGATGTCCATCTATAAGAAAAAATACTACCATGGAAATATAATAAACAATATTCTCCATCATAGTAACATTTGTTCCAGAAGTTGGATCCATAACATTCATCATTGCAAAGCCCATATGCATATCCATATATGCACCTGCAACCTTTGCTGCTTGAAATATTAAATCTGCAATAAATCCAAGAGCTAATCCACTTAAAACTTCATTTACCATATAAGAAATAAGCATAAAAGCACCATTTATTTCTGCCATGCTACTATAATCCATTGAATTTACTGCACAATATGACATTATAAGCCCAAGGGCTGCTTTTAATATAATAGGGGTGCCTGCAGGATAAAAAACTTTTACTACTGCAAAAAATGATGTTATCCTTAAAAAAATTAACATTACTACTAGAAAGTAAGTTGTATCTATCAAAAAACTCACCCCTAAGTTGATACTTTAATTATTAATTCAAAAATTCTCTCTGTAAATTCTACTAGAGATCTAAGCATCCATGTACCACAAAAAAGTCCTACTGCTGCACCACCTAAAATCTTAGGTACAAATGTTAATGTCTGTTCCTGTATTTGAGTAGTTGCCTGTAATATACTTATTACAAGACCAATAACTATTGCTGTTACAAGAATTGGGGCAGAAACCTTAACTGCAGTAACTAATGCATCTTTCATAACTGATATTAATAATGTTTCGCTCATTTTTACCTCCTATATTTAACCAAAACTTAAAACAAGTGACTTTACAAGTAAGTACCATCCATCTACCATTACAAATAATAATAATTTAAATGGCATTGAAACCATTGCTGGCGGTAACATCATCATACCCATTGACATAAGTACACTACCAACTACAAGATCAATAACTATAAATGGAAGATACAATAAAAATCCTATTTGAAATGCTGTTTTAAGCTCACTTATTGCAAAAGCTGGAGCTAAAATATGAAATGGAAGATTATTCTCATCTAAATTTGAAACATCTTCATTTGATAATTCAACAAAAAGTTCAACATCTTTCTTTCTTGTTTGTTTGCTCATAAACTCCTTTAATGGCTTGCCACCATCTTCAATAGCTTGTTCTTGAGTAATTTGACCATCTAAATATGGCTGTATTCCTTTTTCATTCATTTGATTAAATACTGGAAACATTATAAACATTGTTAAAAATAATGATAATCCAATTAATATTTGATTAGGTATTGACTGTTGAGCACCTAATGCATTTTTTAAAAATGAAAAAACAACTACAATTCTAGTAAAACAAGTAAACATTATTAATATTGAAGGTAATAATGTTAAAATTGTTAACAATATTAAAAGCTTAATATTTGATACATAACTTTGTGGTGATCCATCAGTATTTGAACCAACCTGAACATTTACATTTGGGATTTGTATATCATCTGCAAAGGCAATTATTCCAAATAAACCTACTAAAAATAAAGTTAATAAGAGTACCAGTCCAATTTTCTTTTTATATTTTTTCATACTTATCTTCCTTTAACTTTCTTTTTTTATCTACATTTTTCTTAAAATCTCTAGTTTTATCCTTTACTGTTTCCATAACTTTATCTACAGTTTTTGTCATATCCTCTATAGATTCTCTCTTTTCCTTCTCAATTTTTAAAACTTCTTCTAATGTTATTTCTTCTAAAACTTCTGTTTTGTTTTGAGAAACAGACATTATTAAACCCTTGTCCCCTATTTTTACAATTGCAATAAAAGAATCCTTACCAAGTTGCACTTTATCTACAACCTTCATGTACCTTTTTCCATTAATCTTATCAATGCTTTTGTTACCAAGCCTTAGTGAAAGCATCATAAGAAAAATAACTACTACAAGTGCAAAAATTAGTTTAATAAACATAAATAGAAAATCCATTTATCTCATCCTTATATTTTTTATTTTCATTTTACTTTTTCCTAAACATATTTTAACATATTTTAAAAATTTTCAACATAGTTTTTAACTATTGTACTAATATTCCACTTGGGAAATATACATTTACAATTTTCCCTTTAACCATTATTTTATTTAATTCCTCAACTAATTCTCTTTTTAAATTTTCTTCATTTGATGCATCAAAATCTGCTGCTTTTCTTGACTTTAAAAAGAATGTAATTTTATCATTAATTTCAGGAGTCTTAGCAGTTATTTCTTCTGCAGCCTTTGAATCTTTTTCATCATATGAAATTGTAACAGAAGTTTTTACATATCTTGGAGTACCTTCATCACTTAAATTTACTGTTAAATCCTTTAATGCTTCAACTTTAATTTCAGTAATTGGTTTAGGTTCTTGACTTGATTTATACATACTATATCCAGCAAAGGCCCCGCCTCCACCTACTGCTAATAATAATACTACAATAACAAGTATTTTTATTATGCCACCCTTTCCTTTTTTTTCTTCTTTTGCTCCTACATCTTTTTTTTCTTCTTTATCTGCCATCATTAACTCCCTCCTTACTATCTCCAGCTATTAAAATATTTACCCTTCTATTTTTAGTTTTATTTTCTTCAGATACATTAGGATATATTGGTCGTGTATCACCATATGCTGCTGCACTAAATCTTGAAGGAGCTTGTCCCTTTATTTCAATAAAATATCTAACAACTCTTGAAGCTCTTGCTGATGATAATTCCCAATTGGATTGAAATTCAAATGTACTAATTGGATCATTGTCTGTATGACCTTCTACTATTATTGAATTAGGCATTGTAGATATTATATTATTTATAGTATCTAAAACATTTTGTGCATCTAGCTTTATGTCTGCACTTCCTTTTTCAAATAATACAGTATCCTTAAGCTGTATCATAACTCCTCTTTCGTTTTGAGTAATTGAAACTTGATCTGATAAATTATTTGCATTTATATATTGTTGAAGATCCTCATAAGTCTTAACACCTTTACCTTCTGAATCCTCTACTGCAACATCTTCTGATTCTCCACCTATAAGTGGAACTTTACCTTGATACTTGTCAAATTCAAGCATTGAATCAGCAGCTTGCCCAGTCATAACAGTATTTAAAGCCTGAGATACTGCTTTTAATTTCTCAGAATCAACAGATGATAGTGAGTAAAGCAAAACAAAGAATGTTAAAAGAAGTGTAACTGTATCTGAATATGTACCTAACCAATCTGGTACATCTATTTCTCTTCTTTCTTTCGCCATGCTTATGCAACTCCTTCAGCATTTTCAGTATTACTATTTAAATATTCTTCTCTTTCTTTAGGATCTAAATATGTAATTAACTTTTCTTCAACAATTCTTGGATTTACTCCTGATTGAATTGCTAATATTCCTTCAAGTTTCATTTCTCTTTCTTTAACTTCTAATGCACTTTTTCTTTGAAGATTTGCTGCAACTGGGTTACAGAATAAATTTGATAAAAGCGAACCATAAAATGTTGTAATTAATGCTTTACCCATACCACTTGCTATAGCACTAGCATCGGAAAAGTTACTTGCAAGCATTTGAATAAGTCCTATAAGTGTACCAAGCATACCAAAAGCTGGGCAATAACCACCCCATGTTGCAAACATTGATGCATTACTAAAATGTCTTTCATCCATTTCAGTAATTTCAAGTTCTAATATTTCTTTAATTGTTTCAGGCTCTATACCATCTACAACCATTTGAAGACCTTTCTTTAAAAAATCATCATCAATTTTTGATATTTCATCTTCTAATGATAAAAGACCTTCTCTTCTAGCTCTTTTTGAAAGTTCTGAAAATTGAGAAATAACTTCTGAACTTGATGATTTATTTTCTTTAAAAGCTTGCATTAATATTTTTACAAACTTTTTCATATCATCCATTCTTACAGTAATAGCAAGTGCTGCAAATGAACCTCCAACTGTTATAAGTACAGAGGGTAAATCCCAGAACATTCCATATCCAGCATCATTTTTCATACCCCATATTATAAGGATAATACCACCTATTAGACCAATGGGTGTTAACAAATCTGATTTTTTCATTTTTCTTCCTCCTACAACTTATAAGTAAAGATTTTATTTTTATATCTTAATACTTTATCTTTAACTTCATCTATACTTTCAAGTACAATGTACTTCTTCCCATTAGTTAATGTAATAAGTGTTTCAGGAACCTCTTCAATCTTCTCAATATGATCGGCATTTAACGTAAACGGCTTATTATTCATAGCTGTTAAATCAATCATAGCTCTTCCCCCTTCATTTTATATAAATGAATTTATATAAATACAATTTTTTATCAAAGGAAAAGGTAATTAAGCTTATACTTAATTTGTTCTTTGCTATAACTAAACTTAATTTACTATATGTAAAAGCCTAATTACCTTCATTTAATTATTAATTCTTAATTCTTAATCCTTAATTCTTAATCCTTAATTCTTAATTATTAATTCTTAATTAATAACCCTATCTCTTAAGGTTTATAATATCTTGTAATATTTCATCACCAGTATTTATAGCTTTACTACTTGCCTGGAATGCTCTAGTTGCAATGATCATATCTGTAAATTGTTCTGCCAAGTCAACATTAGACATTTCAAGCATACCTTGAATTGTATCTCCGTAAGCTTTACTATTATCATCACCAGTTGTATTAAGACCAGATTTTATTATAGCATCACCAGAGTTAGCTGATGTAGTATAAAGGTTTCCTCCACTCTTTTCAAGACCTTCTGGATTCTTAAAGTTTGCCATAGCTATTTGTCCAAGTGCAGCCATTTTACCATTTTCAAGGTTTCCATATACAACACCTTCTTCAGAAATTGTATATGATGTAACTCTTAATTCATCACCAGTACCAGCCATTTTTACTTTGTCTGGAATTTTTAAACTCTTAAGTGATTCATCATAAGCACTTACTTTACCAGTTCCATCTACAAAATATACACTTCCATCTCTTCCTAAACTTTGAACTGATGTACCACCATCAACTTTATGTGATGCAGTATCTTTTATTTTTGGAACAGTACCTGTTATTGCAACATTTGTATTTACAAAACCTTTTAACCCAACAGCATTTTTTAATGCTGCAGCTAATTTAGTTATATCTGCCGCTCCATTTGCAAAATCACCATTTAAAGTTATTGTTTTAGCATCAGTATCAACACTTGCAGATTCCTTAGTACCTTCTGTTACTGTTCCAATTTTAACACTATATCCAACCATTTCCTTAGGTAATGTTAATGAAAGATCACTAAGTGATGCAGTTACATTATCACCACTAACTTTTTCTGGTAAAAGGTCTACTGATAAGGGGATTTTAAAATCTGTTTTAATTTCTCCAGAAGCTACAACTTGTTGTGATATACCTTTTGCTGTAAGAGCTTTATCTATAGCTGATTGTACTTGTGCAGTTTGAAGATTAGAGTTTGTGAAATCAGCATTTATTATTATTTTTTTATTATCTGTATCTACTGATGCTGATGCTGGTGTATCAGGTCCTATGTTTCCAAGTTCAATTGTATATCCATTAAGTTGAGTACCAGGTCCAAAAGAAAAACTTAATCCAATTGAAGTTAATGTAACATCGTCAGGCTTTTGAGAAGTTGCTACTTCTGAGTTACTATCATTTGTTAAAGAATAACCCATAACTCTATATCCTGAACTAGTTAAAAGATTTCCATCTCTATCTAATGTAAATGAACCATCTCTTGTATACATAAGCTTTGATCCAGATGATGCAAGGGAAGTAGAATCTATAGAGTGAGCTCCTGCTGCCTGTGATACTTGTATTGTATTATCACCTGTTACTGCAGGTCCTTGTGATACTATAAAAAATCCTGATTGGTCAATAGCCACATCTAAAGCTCTTGATGTAGATTGTAAATTTCCTTGAGTCATAATAGTATCTATACTTGCAAGCTGAACACCAAGTCCTACCTGACTTGCATTAGTACCACCTGTTTTAGTAGATGGTGCTGTTGCACTTGAAGAATTTTGTGATAACATATCTGCAAATTTAGTATTTGAATATTTAAAAGCTGTTGTACTTGAGTTTGCTATATTATTACCTACAACATCTAATTTTGTTTGGTTTACCTTCATTCCACTTATTCCTGAATACATTAATCTTGACATATTTATAACCTCCGATTTTTAAAAAAATAATTCTTAATACCTAACGTTCTATTTCCGTCATTCAATAGAACATAGCCTCCATCCTTGGTCCAGCTATTTTTTAAATTATCACTACACTGTCAATGTTAGTAAAAACATTGTCCTTAGCTCTGGATTTATCCACTGCTGTTATTACTGTTTTATTTTCTACACTAGTAACAAGAGCTACATCCTTGTATAAAAATAGTGAATTTTTAGACCCTTTATCTTCTGCAAGTTTAAACCCTTTTTCAATGTTATTCATATCATTTTCAGAAAAATTTATATCCTTTAGCCTTTCTGCTGCATGTTTTGATACAGTAAAACTTTTATTTTTAATTTTAGAATCTAATAAATCCTTAAAGCTTGTATTGTTTGATTTTTTTACATTTGGCAGATTGTTTTTATTTATATCTCCTATAGCACCTACAGGATATGCTCTGCCATTTATCATCCTATATCCCATATGCAATCACCTCTTACTTAAGGATATAATTATTCTTTTTTATTATTGTCAGCATTTATATTATCGTCCTTTTTATCTTGAACCTTAGTAATTGCTGAATATGCAAAAGATTTTATTTCACCATTATCAAGTTTTACCTTAACTTTTATAGTACCATTTTCTTTTGATGCACCAAGAACTGTTCCACTATAATTAGTAGCTTTTCCATTTTCATCTGTTTCCTGTGCTTCAACATATTTACCTGTAAAATTTGCTGCCATTAAAAATGCCATATTATAATCTAAACTATTTAAAGCATCTAATGAATAATCTTCTACATCAAGTGTAGTAACTATATTATTGGCATTAAAATCCTTTAAAACATTTTTGCCATCTTCATTAACAAGCATTGATAATGTAGCATTTGTTCCATTCATTTTAATTGCTTTTACAATACCTGTATATTGAACTCCCTTTGAATTTGTATCACTTACTGTAACACCTTTACCTATTAAACTGTAATATGATGATTTTGTCATTGAAGTGTTTAAATTTTGCATTTGTTCAAGTGATGCAAATTGTGCAAGCTGTGATACATATTCACTTGCATCCTGATCCTTTGATGGATCTTGGTTTTTAAGTTGAGCACAAAGAATTGTTAAAAATGAATCCTTTGACATTTGACCATTGCTTGTAAGAATCTTTGTACCTCTATCTGTTGCAGATGTATTTGCATACTTTGATGTAACAGTTTGATTTACAAGTGTATTTGCCATTTTCCCATCCCCTCAATTTTATTTGCTTTTATGCAAGCATATTAATGTTATTTATTATTTCAGCTTCATTATCTTCTAATACTTCATCTTCATCTAATACACCATTTACATTATTTTTTGCATTTTTATTTGAAGCTTCATTTTGGCTGAAATTATTTGCATTACCTTCAAAACTGCTTCCTTTAAAAAATGTAGTATCATTATTTAAGCTTATATTAACATTTTGAATTTTTAAATTTTGATTAGATAATTCCTTATTTATTATTGAAGCATTACGTGATAAAAGATCATATCCTTCTTTTGTAGTTGCCTTAATTTGTGCTTTTAAAACTCCATCTTCTTGTATAACCTTTATAGAAAGTTCTCCTAAATTTCTTGGATTTATCTTTACAGTTAATTCTTTTATATTGTTTGCTTCCATGTATTTAACTGATTGTATTATATCTTCTGCTAAGTGTTCTGCCTTTACAAGCTTAGCTGCTTCCTTAAGTCCATCAAGTGCATTAACATTATTAAATGTTCCAGCAAAAGTTACATTTCTATTTATAGTAGTTGATGATAAATCCTTGTCATTTAAAATAGATTTTAATATTTTTTCATCTTTGCTTTCTTCAAAATTGTTACTACTATTATTACTATCTGATGAAGTATAATTTTTAACATCAATGTTTTCTTCTTTACTTTCTACATTTTTGCTTATAATATTTTGCATCTTATTATTAAATATTTGTTTATTATCATTGTTAGAAACTTCACTTAAATTAGATACCTGTTCATTTTCATTAAGTAAATTTTTAATTTGAGTAATTAATTCTTTATTGTTTTCTTTAACCTCTGACTGTAAAATTTCTGCATTTGAAGAATTTATATTTTCTTTTTCATAAGCAATTTTACTTTCATGTGCATTGATATTCTTAATATTATCAGTATTTAAATTACTATTGCTTTCTGTAGTTTTAACTTCAGTAATATTATTACCTTCTGTATTAATTTGTATATCATTTTTAACTTCACTAAAATTGTTACTATCAATTTTTTCACCTAAGATATCATTAGATGCTTTGCTTTCATTTTCTGAAAAAGCTTTATCAATATTATTGTTTTCTTTGTTATTTACAATTTTATTTTCTAATGATTCAAGCACTGCTAAAATACCTTTTTTATCATCTTGCACTAAAGTATCATCACTATTTTTTAATACATTTTCTAAGGTACTTAAAACATCTTCCATGGAATTATTGTTATTATCTATACTTTGAAAAAAACTAAGAATACTATCTTTTGATTCAGATATTTTATTATCTAATATACTGTTAATTTCTTTTAACAAATTATTAGTATTATCTGTGTTTTCTACTTTACTATTTATTATTTCTGTAATTTGATTTAAAACAGCTAATATAGAATTAACATCTAATTTCTCAGACTTTTCTTTTACATTACTAATAACATTTTCTACAGCTGAAGTTAATTTGCTATTATTTTCATCAGAAGTTGCAATTTTAATTTCATTTAAATCCTTAAGTAAATCGTAATTTACCACTACAGTATCTTTATTATTATCTTTAACATTAGAAGTATTTTTTAAAGCTAAATTGTCATCAGTATTTTTCTTTGTTTTATCTGCAATCTTATTAGATTTTTTACCATTGTCTAAGGAAATATCCTTACTTTTTGATACTTCATTTTTTACTAAATTTTTAGTATCATCACTATTTTTGCTCTTTATATTATTTTGAGAATATGTACTATTTTTTTCTGTGCTACTTTTACTAGCTTTATCAAAATTATTGTTTGATTTTACTGATGATTTTAATACTTTATTAAAATCACTACTTTGTCCATTTGATGAAACACTTTCTTTTACAGTAGTACTACTTGTTTTTGGAGCACCACTTGGCATGCTGCCATCTACTCTCACTAAACCTCACCTCCCTTAGATTTACGCATATAAGCATATAATGCAAATTCATCATTATTAAGCTGTTCTATTCTATCCTGCTCTTTTATAAAGCTTGCATACCCTTTTTCTTTAAGTCTTGAAACTGTTTTTCTTTCCACCTGCCTTTTAGCAAGCTCTTGTCTTTTTATTTCAAGCTCTTTTTCTTTAATTTTAAGTTCTTTTGTTTTTTGCTTTATACCAACATTTAATGCTGCAAGATAGGAACGCTTAACCTTTTGATAAATTACATCTTCTCCAGGTTTTATACCTTTGTACTTTTCATAACACTCATTTAAATTGTTAAGTTCATTTTCTGTGTTAACCTTAGCTTTTTTGCTCTCAGTAAATTCTCTCTTGCTTTCTTCTTCTTTGTCTTGCCTTATTTCCAGTAACTTTTCAAGACTAAATTTATACCCTTTTGCCATTTATTTCACCTCCTTTCAATGAGGCTTACTTTATACTAATTTATCGTCATTTTTTTAAGAATATTTACATTTAAGAATATATATTCTTTTATTCTTTGCTAACTTTTAAACATTTGAATTAATGAATTAATACTAGTATCAAAATCGCATTTTTCATCTATACCCTGTTTTAAAAATGCGTCTATAGAATCATGATATTTAATAGATAAATCTATTTTTTTGCTACTTCCTTTAACATAAGCACCTATATTTATAAGATCTTCTGAATCTTTATATGTAGCCATAAGATCTCTAGCTATTGAAGCTGCCTTTTTATGTTCAGGTGATGCAATACCAGACATAAGCCTGCTGACACTATTTAAAACATCTACTGCAGGATAATGATTTTTATGAGCAAGAGATCTTGATAAAACTATATGTCCATCAAGTATACCTCTTACAGCATCTGCTATTGGTTCATTAAAATCATCGCCATCAACTAAAACAGTATAAAAAGCTGTAATTGATCCCTTATCTGATGTTCCTGACCTTTCCATAAGTTCTGGAAGCTTTGCATAAACAGAAGGAGTATAACCTTTTGTTGCTGGTGGTTCACCTATTGCAAGTCCAATTTCTCTTTGAGCCATGGCAAATCTTGTTACAGAATCCATCATAAGTATTACTTTTTTTCCTTGATCTCTAAAATATTCAGCAATAGCTGTAGCAGTAAGTGCTCCTTTAAGTCTTATAAGGGCTGGTTTATCAGAAGTTGCACAAACAACAACAGATTTTTTCATACCTTCCGGTCCTAAATCCTTTTCAATAAATTCAAGAACCTCTCTTCCTCTTTCTCCAATAAGACCAATTACGTTAACATCAGCCTTTGCTTCTCTTGCAATCATTCCAAGAGTAGTACTTTTACCAACACCACTACCTGCAAATATACCAATTCTTTGTCCTTCACCTACTGTTATAAAACCATCTATAGATCTTACTCCAGTTGGCATTATAGTATCTATTCGCCTTCTTTTTAATGGATCTGGTGGTGAACTTTCAAGAGGATAATTTTTACTTGCAAGTTCTACAGAATCATCATCTTCCTCCACATTATCCTTTGAAAGTTCATTTCCAAGACCATCTAAAACTTTACCTAAAAGTTTATCTGAACACTTTACAACAAGAGGCTTATTTTGTGCTACAACTCTGCAACCACAAGATATACCTTGAAGGGGTCCAAGAGGCATTAAAATTACATAATCATCTCTAAAGCCTACCACTTCACATTTAACTTCTTTATAATCTTTTGTATAAATAATGCAAAGTTCACCAACAAAGGCTTTAATTCCCTTTACCTCTACTGTTAATCCTATTACCTTTTTTACTACACCTTCTGAATAAATTGTAGAGGTTCTTCTTACTTTTTCTGTAAGAGCATTAAAATCTAAATTCAAAAACCCCACCCCTTTTATTCATTAAAAATTAATTAAATAATGCATTTTTTATTTTTTCAAGTCCTGTATCTATTGAAACTTTAATTACTCCACTATCTTTTTCTATAATAGCTTCTCCTTTTTCCATGCTGTCCACTGGAAGAACAAAAATTGATTCTTTAATATTATAAGATGGTTTCCAAATGTCTATATTCTTTTTAAGTTCATCCACATAAACTGGATTACATTTTATTATTAAATTTTCTTCATCTTTTGAAAGTTTTAATGCTTCTTCCACCATTTTAGATATATCTATATTTTCACTTATATCACGTTTTAAAACTTGTCTTGCAACTTCAATTACAAGATTTAATATATCTTCACTTTTCCTATCTAAATAATCAGAATAATCTTTTTTAGCATTTAACAAAACATTTTCTGCATCATTAATAATTTTGTCTGCTTCTTCTCTAGCTTCATCTAATGCTTCTTTTTTTCCATCATCATAACCATTTTTTTGTCCCTGGCTATATCCTTTTTCATAGGCTTCTTTTTCAATAAGAGAAGCTTTTTCATAAGCTTCCTGTATACATTTGTCTTTCTTTCTTGAAGCATCTTCTATAATTGATTTTCCTATTTTTTCATAACTTTCAATGTATCTTTTTGCCTCTTCATAAGTAACTCCAGTTTCTTCTGATATAACTTTTTTAGTATCCTTATTATCTATCTTTACTTCATAATTAGTAGATATTTCTTTTACGCTGCCTTTTTGAGCTCTGTTTTCTTTAATAACACTAAACGATGATTGCATCTTCTCCACCTCTTGAAATTATAATTTCTCCAGCTTCGTCTAGTCTTCTTATGATACCAACAATCTTTTGTTGAGATTTTTCTACATCCATTAATCTTACTGGTCCTAAGAACTCCATATCTTCCTTTAATGAAGCAGCAGCTCTCTTTGATTGGTTTCTGTAAATAGATTCAGCAACCTCTTCAGAACATCCCTTAAGTGCAAGAGCAAGTTCTTTTGCATCAACTTCTCTAAGAACTCTTTGAATAGATACATCATCAAGAGTGATAATATCTTCAAATACGAACATAGAGCTTTTAACCTTATCTGCAAGATCTGCATTTTCTCTTTCAAGACTTTCTGTAATATTTTTCTCAGTTGTTCTATCAACTTGGTTTAATATTCCAACAAGTGTTTCAACACCACCAATTTGTGTCATTTCAGTTCTTACTACTGAAGAAAGTTTACTTTCTAAAACTTTTTCTATTTCTTTTATAACCATTGGAGATGTATTGTTCATTGTGGCAATTCTATATGCAACTTCACTTTGAACCTCTTCACTAAGTTCTGCCATTACCTGAGCAGCCTTATCAGGCTGAAGATAACAAAGAATTAATGCTATAGTTTGAGGTTGCTCATATGTAATAACATTTAAAAGCTGGCTTGGATCAGCTTTTCTTGCTATGGCAAAAGGTCTATACTGCTGAGTAGCTTCAGTAACCTTTTCCATTATCTCTTTAGCTCTTTGGCTTCCTAAAGCTTTTGATAAAAGCTCCTGAGCATAATCCATGCCTCCTTCTATTATAAAATCCTTTGCTTTATTCATTTGAAGGAATTCTTCTAGTATTCCATCTCTTTGTTCTGAATTAACTGAATTTATATTAGCTATTTCATATGTTATTTTTTGAATCTCACTTTCTGGAAGCTTTTTAAGTATTCCAGCTGATGCTTCTGGCCCAAGGGTTATAAATAATATTGCAGCCTTTTGAACTCCAGTTAATTTTTGTTTTCCACTATCTTTAGCCAAATTCATCACCCCTCATTTTCACTTAACCAAGATTTTACAATTTCTGCAACCTGTTCAGGCTTATCCTTAGCATACTTCTTAATTTCTTCTTCTTTCATAGTTTTTTCTTCATTTACAGAAAAATCTATAGGATCATAATTTACTGGTTCAACTTCAGGTAAATTATCATTTATCATAACATCAAGAAGTTTTTCTTCTTCTCTTTTCTTACGTTTTACAAGAACTATTACTATTGCAATAATAGCAGCTAAAATAATTCCACCTATTATTGCATATTTAATTATTTGATTTCTTTTTTCTGCAGCTATTTGATCATTTAAAGCTTTAACCTGTTCTTGCTTTTGTTCATCTAATGCTGTATCATAATTCATTCCAATTACTGAAAGTTCATCATTTCTATTACTATCAAAACCAATAGCAGCTTTAATAGCATTTTCAAAAGCTTCCTGAGTATCTGAATCTAAATTACCATCTACCATAACTGAAGCAGTAAGTCTTCTTACTTCTCCTGCAGCAGGTATCACTTCTGTTATAGTTTTACTGTGGTCATAATTTGAAGTTTGTTCTTCACTACCTGAAGTAGCACCTTGGGAATCTCCTTCAATAGTATTACTCATATTATTATCCACAGGACTTTCACTTGTACTATTGCCATTATCTTTATTGTATTCTTTTTTTATGTCTTGACTTATTAATGCTTTTGTTGGATCAATTTGAGTATCTGTAACTTTTTTGGAATCATAATCAAGATCCACATTAACTTTTGCTGTAACCTTTCCTTTTCCTACTATAGGTTCTAAAAGATTTACTATATTTTCTTGAAGTTTACTTTCATACGAACTTTCTGCATCTTTGTGATCTTTAACACTTTCAGAACTTACTGAGCCATTATCGCTATCTCCTAGATTAAGCTTACTTGTAAGTAAATTCATATTTGTATCAATTACTTCTACATTCTTTTCTGGAATATTTGAAGTACTTCTAGAAACTAATGCTACAATAGCCTTTACCTGATCATCAGAAACATTATATCCTGTTTTTACCTTTAATGTTACTGTTGCAGAACCTTCTTTAGATTCTTTCATGAAAACAGAATCCTCTGATGGTGATATTAAAACCTTACAAGTTTCTACTGGTTCTAATGATTTTATAGATTTTTCAAGTTCTCCTTGAAGCATTCTTAATTTTTTTATGTTAAATTCATCATCGGTCATACCAAAAGAACTTCCACTATCCATAAGCTCATAGCCTGTGCTACCTGAATTAAGTGTAGGTGCCAGTTCCATTCTAAGTTCATCAACTTTACTTTTATCTACTAATATAGAATTTCCTTGTATTTTCATATCAACCTTATCAGCATTTAGCTGTGCAATAACACTTTGTGCATCTGTTGCTTCTAAGTCTGAAAATAGAACTTCATATTTATTGGAATTTTTCAACACTATAACACTTACTATAGCAGCTATAATTGCAATTATTGCAACGATTATTGCAATTTTGATAGCTTTACCAAAACTCTTAAACTTATCCCAAATTTTCTTTAAACTTTCTGAAAGTTTATTCATTTTCTATTGCACTCCCTACTTAAATTATATCTGCATCTTTATTATTTCTTGATATGCATCAACAAGTTTATTTCTTATTTGAACTGCATATTGAAGTGATGTGTTAGCTTCTGCTGTTGCAAGCATAACATCAGTTATGTCAACACCCTCTTCTCCCTTTGTAAAACTATCATTTAAGTTATCTGCTTTAATCTGTTGACTATTAATATCATCTAAAGAACTTTTTAAAACATCTGCAAAGGATGTATTTTTTACACTATTATCATTTTCATTAGTACCATTTATATTATTGATACTTTTTGCATTTGAAGTATCTAAAACACTTCCAAATGCATTTTCAAAAACCTTTTCGCTTGGAGCGTATGGATTTACTTTCATTTTTTTCAACTCCTATCTATTTGTTAATTCTTTAACGTATTTTGTAAAATTTAATAACTATTAAACATTTTTTATTTTCCTATTTCTAAAGCCTTTGTAAACATACTCTTATTAGCATTTAAAGTATCTACATTTGCTTCATAAGCTCTAGTTGAAACTATCATATCTGCCATTTCATTTAATACATTTACATTAGGATATGTAACATATCCATTTTCATCAGCATCTGGATTTGCAGGATCATAAACCTTTCTAAATTCAGAATTATCATCTTCTATTGCTACAGCTTTAACTCCATTAGGATTTCTTGCTTCATCGTAACTTTCTTTAAAAACTGCTACTTTTCTTTTGTATGGACCACCTTCATCTGTTCTAGTTGTTTCAGCATTTGCCATATTTGAAGTTATTGTATCCATTCTTAATCTTTCTGCAGACATACCACTTGCACTAATTCTCATTGATGAAAAAGCATTCATTTTTAATTACCTCCACTAATTACATATTTAGTCATGCTAATTTTATTACTTGCCTGTTGCACTAAAGCATTATATTTCATAGTATTTGCAGCCTGATTTACTTTTTCAATATCTAAATCAACATTATTACCATCATTTCTCATACTTGTGCTTTCATCTCTTTCAACAGTTATATCACCACTTAAACCATTGCTGTTATCTATATGTTTTTCATTAGTTTTTCTCATACTTAAACCTTTAGAATTTTTGCCATTAATGTTATCTTCAAAAACTACATTAAATGCTTTGTAATTTTTTGTATTAACATTAGCTATATTATTTGATATAGCCTTTGCTCTAACTGTAGAAGCCTTTATCCCTTCTTTTAACAAATCGTATGTACCAGACGAATCTATTATACTTTGTACTGGCATCATCCCCACTCCCTTATACCTTATTTTTACTTAACATTTTTTTACATAATAATTGTAAATATGCCTATTATTTTATTCTATATATTATATTATAAATTAAAATTAATTTATATTTTCTATTAGTTTTTAAAATTAACAATTTATATACATTTTGTTTGCGTATAAATTGGCTATTTTAGTAGCTTTTAAACAGTTTTTTATATTTTTTATTATTACAATTTATTCACATTTTATCAATATTTTTTACTTTTTTTGTATTTTTCTTTTGAATTTTAGTACAAAAATAAATAATTTCAACAATGAAATTTGTTGAAATTATTTATTGATCTCAAATATTTGCTTCATTAATGTTTTTATTCTTTATTGTTTTTTAACTTCGGTTAATTAATAATTAATGATTAAGAATTAATTATTAATTATCTCCTGTGGAGATTGGCTTTTAAGCGTAGCGTAAAAAGCCACTTAATTATTAATTGTTAACTTCTTAATTTAAACATATACATCTATTTTGTTTCCTAAATTTTCATCTACAGCAATGTTATCCATCATTTTTGTCATAGCCTCAGCAGTTTCCTTACTATCATTCATACTCATTTTCAAAACAGAAAGGCTAGCAGATTCCTGAACCTTTGTTTGACTCATTGTCATTGATATATACATCTCTCCTTATTTATAAAATTCTATATACAAAGCTGTCTTTACAGATTATGTTCTTTTCGTCTTCACTATTTGATTTAAAATATACTTTATTATTATTTATTTCTATGTATTTTTCATTAAAAAGACCAATACTTAATAAAAAGTCACATTTAAATATTGTGCAAAATATTTCAGCCTTTGATACTTCATAATGCAGTTCATAATTAATTATGTTATTTTTAGATGCAAAATCAGCATACTTATTAAAATTTGTACAACTTATATCTACAAACTGGCTATCATCACCATTATTGCTTACAGCAGATGCAGCTATATTTGAAGCATCTTCATATAAAGCCATTCTTAATGTAAAAAGTGTGTTAGGCATAAGTATAGTTCTACTGTCAATAATTACAACATCCCTATCATAGCCTATTTTCATTAATGCATCATTACATGCTGAAAGAATACCTTTCTTAGATACAGAAATTACTGAAACGTTTTCTTGACATTCAAAAGAAACAAACCTTCCATCACTTGAATTGTAATCAATAATAATTATTTGGGGAATATCATAGCTATATTTATTAATACTATCTAAACATATTTTTGTTATTTCATAATTATTGTCTGCAAAAATAATTATAGAAAGCTTTTTTACATCAGCATTTAAAAGATTAATTGACTCAATATTTTTAAGAGCACCTATGTTGTCATTGTTTCTTTTGCATAGCTTTTCTGCCTCCTCATAACATATACATGCCATATTTTTATTTTGTTTTCTATCAAATATAATTCCTAAAAGAGAATAAAATCTTGAACTTTCAGGATTATACTGAAGACCTAGTCTGCAAATCTCCAAAGCCTTATTGTATTCCTTTAAATTTACATAAATAAGAGCTTCCTCATAATAAATGTCTTCATTTATTTCATTTTCATCTTTAAGCATTTGAATTTTTTGTAATGCTTCATCATATTTTGACATGCTAACAAGAATATTTATTTCTTTTATAATATCTGACACGTTCATATTTCACCATAATTATTTACCTTTCTTATTCTCAACGTATATTATTTCATTGATATTATATCAAATGTTTAATATTTATTTTGAATATAGTTGAAAAATTCACTAATTGTTAACTTTATGTTGAAATTAAAATAAGCTTTGAATATTTAGAAAAGTTCAAAGCTTACTTTAATTTTTTACTTATAATGCTTATATTTAATTATCTTCTTGAGCCTTGAATTATTTGAAGGCAATTAAGAGGCAATTGATTACATTGAGATATAAGACCAAGTCCTGCATTAATTAAAATATCAGTTCTTGAAATTTCTAATGCCTGTTCTGCCATATCAGCATCTCCTATTCTACTTATTGAAGATGTAATTAACATTTGATTTTCTTGTAAAGTTTCTACCATATTATTATATACATTTGATTTTGCACCAACTTCACTTCTTATTTTGCCAATTTGGTCAATTGCGTTATCAACAATGTTTATAAACTCTCCTTTATCCTTAGAAGAGTCTGTAAAATCAATATCATTGATGGATTTACCACTTATTACGTTACCATCGCTATCTAATATACCTATATTATTACAAGATGTATTGTAAAATTTCACCTCATCCCTATTTCCTGCTTCTGAACTTATAACTACATATTTTTCAGTTGGATCTTTAATACCATCAGCACCTAAAAGTTTAACTCCATTAAATTCAGTGTCTCTTGATATATAATTTAAATTGTTTTTTAATTCATTTATCTCATCTTGAATTACTTTAATATCTGAATCTGTTTTCGTACCATCATTTGCACTTACAGTAAGCTCCTTCATTCTAGCTAAAATATTATTTACTTCTTGAAGAGCTCCATCTGACACTTGAAGCATTGATGCACCATCCTGAACATTTCTTTCTGCTGATTGCATACTTTTAAGCTTAATGTCCATTTGGTTTAATTGACCAATTTTAGAAGGATTATCTTTAGCTGAATTAATTTTAAGACCTGTACTAACTTTCTTACTAGCAGCACTGCTTGCAGAAAGATTTTTAGAATAGGCATTATAAGCCTTTAAAGAATTCATATTATGGCATAATCTCATAAATTTCACTCCTTATATTTTTCTATAAAGTTTTAACATTATTTATTTATCGTTAATATTGGGGAAAGCTTTATATATTATTTCTTTCTATCACTATACTTTTCAATATTTCAACTGCCTTTTTTCTATTTTTTGAATTAACACAAAAAGCCTTTGCTATATAATCATTTTTAGCCTTTTCTACCAAAAATACATTTTCATCATAATTTAAAATATATTTTTTTAGATTATCATCTATAATTTTAAAAGAACTTTCATTAATCATTTTATTACCTAATACTAATGCTTTAAATAAATCAAACCATGCATCTATTACAACATATTCAATTACTTCTTTCATTTCTAAATATATTTTTTCATTTTTCATATGACTAAGATAATTTTCACAAAATATATTATTAACTTCTAAAAATCCCATACTATTTCTCGTATGTGAAAAAGAACTTTTATTATCTATATAATGATAAAAACATTTATTAACTATTCCTACAGTTTTTACTTTAGAATATATCCTACATAAAAAATCCACATCTTCTAAAGGTATTTTAGGGATAAACTTAATATTATTATCAATTATTATTTCTCTTTTGAAAATTTTTGTAAAAATAAAACCACAAGTTAAGAACATTTTAACTCTTTTATCAAAGGTTACAATTCCCTCCATATTGCTATCCCACAACATTAATTCTTTATTCTTTCGTTCATTATAATATCCACATTCAACAATATCATAATTGCCGCTTATGGCTTTATTATACATACATTCAAACATATCTTTTTTTATTAAATCATCACTATCTACAAATCCTACATATTCTCCTAATACATATTCGAGAGCTACATTTCTTGCTCCTCCTGGGCCCTGATTCTCATTTAAATTAATAATCAAAACTCTATCAGGATCCTTTTTTTCAATTTCATATAATTTTTCTAAAGTATTGTCGCAAGATGCATCATTTACAAAAATAAATTGTATATCTCTTAATGTTTGATTAAATAAACATTCTGCTATATTATTTATATGATTTTCTGCATTATATACTGGAATAATTACTGTTACTTTATAATTCATATAATTATTTACCTCTTCTATTTTTATACTTTTATATACTTCAAGACAGAATTGACAATATATTCTATACATTCATCATTAATACCAGGCCATACACCTATCCAAAAAGTATTATGCATAATTATATCTGTATTTTTTAAATCACCAACAACTCTATAATTATAATCATTTTCTGTAAAAATAGGCTGTTTTAATAAATTTCCTCCAAAAAGAAGCCTTGTACCAATTTTATTTTCTTCTAAATATTTTGTTATATCATCTCTTGTAAATTTAGAATTTTCTTTAATTGTGATAGGAAATCCAAACCAACTTGGTTCACTATTTTCTTCTGGTTCTGGTAATATTAAATAATCATCTAACACTTTTAATCCATCATATAATTTTTTATAATTTTCTTTTCTTTTTTCTATAAATGTTGGTAACTTTTTAAGTTGTGATACTCCAAGAGCTGCCTGCATATCTGTAACTTTAAGATTATATCCTAAATGAGAATATACATATTTATGATCATATCCAAATGGCAAATTACCATGTTTTTGAGAAAATCTATGTTTGCATACATTATCATGACCTGGTGGACATATACAATCTCTTCCCCAGTCTCTTATTGATCTTATAATATTATAAATAATAGGATCATTTGTAAGCACAGCACCACCCTCTCCCATAGTTATATGATGTGCTGGATAAAAACTATATGTAGAAATATGACCAAAACTTCCTGTAAGTTTACCATTATATTTTGCCCCTAGAGCATCACAATTATCTTCTATTAACCACAAATTATATTTTTGAGCTAATTCCATTACTTTATTTAAATTAAATGGATTGCCAAGAGTATGAGCCATAAAAATAGCTTTAGTTTTTGGTGAAATAGCCTTTTCTATCACATTTTCTTCATATCCATATGTACTTAATTTTGTATCAATAAATACTGGAACTAAACCATTTTGTATAATTGGTGCAACTGTAGTAGGAAAACCTGCTGCAACTGTAATAACTTCATCCCCAGGTTTAAGTCTCTTATCACCAAGCTTATGTGATGTAAGTGCTGTCATTGCAATAAGGTTTGCAGAAGATCCTGAATTTACAAGAGCACAGTGCTTAATTCCTAAAAATTCTGCAAAATCTTTTTCAAATTTATCTCCATATCGTCCTGTAGTAAGCCACATATCAAGAGATGCATCTATTAAATTTGCTAAATCCTCTTCATCCATGCACTTTCCTGATGCTGGTATATAATCCTTGCCAGGAATTATTGTTTTTTTATTTTCCTTGTAATATTCTTTTGACAAATCAATAATTTTTCTTCTATTTTCTTCCATTGTCTTCTCATCCTTTTTAACATTTTATAAATATCTATTTTAAACTATTTAAATAATAATCTATTTGATTCTCAGTATATTTTCTCATGTTTGTATTTCCATCATAATAATTTTTATACCAATTTATTGTTTCTCTAATTGATTTATGAACATCATATATAGGATTCCATTTCAAAATACACCTTGCTTTGCTTATATCAAGTTTCAGACTCATAGCTTCATGAGGATTTTCATTTTTATCTAATTCATAACTTCCTTTTTTCCAAACACTTATTGATTCATCTAAAACATTCTTAACGCTTAATATGTCACTATCATTAGGCCCAAAATTCCATCCTTCAGCGAATTCCTTTTTACCTTCTAACAATTTTTCTCCTATCATTAAATAACCTCTTAATGGTTCTAATACATGTTGCCACGGTCTTGTGGCTAATGGATTTCTAATAATAATTTTTTCATTTTTTGATACTGCTCGTACAAAATCAGGTATAAGCCTATCTTCGGCCCAATCTCCTCCGCCAATTACATTGCCAGCTCTACATGTAGCAAGCAGTATTCCTTCATTTTCGAAAAAGCTTCTCCTATAAGAATTTGATAAAATTTCAACACAACCTTTACTTGAACTATAGGGATCATAGCCTCCCATTGGATCATTTTCTCTATAACCATAAACCCATTCTCTATTTTCGTAGCATTTATCAGTAGTTATTGATACAATTCCTTTTAAATTATTACACTTTCTTGCTGCTTCATAAAGGTTAAGTGTTCCAATAACATTAGTATCATATGTAAGTTTAGGATTCCTATATGAAAGCCTTACTAAAGGTTGTGCCGCTAAGTGAAATATAATATCTGGATTAAATTTCTTAACTATTTCTTCCAAAAATGCACTATTTCTTATATCTCCATAAACATTTTTTATTTCATTATGTAAATTACATATATTAAATAAACTAGGATTGGTATTTGGTTCTAGAGAATATCCAAGCACTTCTGCGCCTAACTTTTTTAAAATAAGTGTAAGCCATGTTCCTTTAAATCCTGTATGTCCTGTTATTAATACTTTTTTATTCCTATATATATTAAAACACATACTTTACTCCTTTTGTAAAATACAAATTTATTACTCTTGTAATAATTTTTCTATTATAGATAATTTCTCTTTATAATATGTTTCATTCTTATAATACTTCGTATATACATCTATCAAATCATCTACTAGCAATCCTACATGCTCTTTTTTTATCTTATAAACCCATGGTATTATCATATTATCAATTAGTTTCTTCTTTTCTCTTTTATAAGTTTCATCTGATAATCCAAATTCTTTGTATTTGCATATAGTGTCTAAATACTTATGGATAAAAACATCTGCCAAACTATATCCTGATGGCTTATGGGCTCCAGAATCATTTCTAAATATATGCCCAAATAAAATAGCAAATTTATTATTAAGTTTTAATGATTCTAATTGATAAATTACTTGATTAAAACAGAATTTATCTACTTTATATTTATAGACCTTATCAATCAATGATTTTTTTATAATAATTCCAGAAATCAGTGTGCACATATATGATACTTTTTCAATATAATCATCTATACCTTGTCCTATATATGAAGTAAATTCACAATTATTAGGCAATACAAACATTGTAGATATATTTCTATTTTTTAATATAATGTTTAATGCTTTATATATTACACCATCACTATAATAATCATCATCTCCTATACAACTTATAAATTCTCCCTTTCCTAATTTATATATACTTGATATATTTTCATTACCATTTATTGTTTCTTTTCTTTTTATGTATG
Organism: Clostridium sp. HCP1S3_C6; assembly: GCF_052066735.1. Lineage (NCBI taxonomy): Bacteria > Bacillati > Bacillota > Clostridia > Eubacteriales > Clostridiaceae > Clostridium > Clostridium sp. HCP1S3_C6. Next base: position 36,237 of record NZ_JBQHRN010000005.1, on the reverse strand, counting down.
TAAAGTTTGAATATTTATTTTTATATTTTTGTACAACATTATATGTTGCATCTGTAGATGCATTATCAACAACTAGTATTTCTATTAAATTATCATTTCCAACTTGTTTATATATAGTTTCTAAACATTTATTTAAATAAAATGATCTGTTATATGTAGGTATTCCTATGGTAAATATTGGTTTCTTATTTGTAATATTTTCAATATTTCTTTTTACTTTATGTTCATTTGATACATTTACCCATTTTCCTATTTCACTATCATAATATTTTATAACTTTAGCAGGTTGGCCTACCGCCACGCAATAATCTGGAATATTAGAATTAACTATACTATTAGCCCCAATTGTACAACCTCTTCCAATTTTAACATTGCCAATTATTACAACGTTATTACCAATCCAAGTTCCGAATCCAATTTTAACTTCATTTTTAAAAGAATCTACTCCCTGTCTTCTAATAGGAATTCCTATTTCTTTATACTCATGATTATGATCTGCTATATGAACATTAGATGCTATTATTACTTCATCTTCAATTTCTACTTTATTTACAGATGATATAAATATTCTTTTTCCTATGTCACAATTATCACCAATAATTATTCTTGGTTTTCCTTTAAAATTATAATAAGGTACCATAAGTGTAGAATCTTCTTTAATTAATGTATTATTTCCTATACTTATAGCCTCTTCACATATTATCTCCGCACCATCACGTATTAAAGTATTGTATCCATAATCATAAAATTTAATATTTTTTGTATTAACTTCATATTGTTCTTTAAATTTCTTTATCTCATCATTTAAATAATCCCATTTATTCTTATTAATAATTAAATTGATCTCTTTAAAAATTAATTTAATTGAATTTTGATAGTCTAGTATATTGTTTAAACATTTATCCATCTTTATTGCTTTTATTAAAGCTAGGCCTTCTAAATACATTGATATTAAATTACTGTCGCTAATTAAATTATGCTTTTCGTTACCTAAGCATATAGCATTACCAAATCTCAATGCACTACATATGGTTGCTAAATTTATATTGTAAGTAAATGTCTTGTCAAAATATGTTCCTATATTATTTATGTAATATTTTTTATTTATTATACATAACATTTTTGTATTTATGATCTTTGAAATGTTATATACAAAATAATTAAGTAAATCCTTTCCTAAGATTACATTATTATTTTCTAAGCATATTCCCTTAATTACAATTGCAATATCATTATTTGTGTGGAATTTCATCATATCTAAAGAATTTTCATTAATTAGATCTATATTTGAATCATCAATATACATAATATATTGTCCAGAAATATCATGCATAGCTCTATTTATATTTTCATTTTCATTTAATTCTTCAAGATAATTATAAATACTAAAATATTCTGAATTTTTAATATCAATTTTTTGATTTTTATTTTTTATAAAAATCATTTCTACGTTGCTATATACATTAGTCTTAACTTTATCAAAAATATTAATAGCATCAATATTTTTATCTTTACAATTAACTACTACTGTTAATAATGGGATTCTATTACTTATTTCCTTTTTTAAATCTGTAAGACTTTTTACTGCTTCTTCAACACTATCATTTTCACATGTTAAACTTACTGTTTTTGCATATATCAAACAGTTATCTATTGCTATTAAATATTGTTCATTATCTAGGAACAAATTATTTGAGGATGCATTCATAATTAAATATGAATAATCTTTAACTCCTCCAATAATATTTTCTTTAAACGTCAATTGTTGATTACTATGTATTCTAAAAGAGCTTAAAGCTTCTGATAAAATTACACAATTGCTATTTCTAAGTAAATTAAACCAAGTAGCCTGATCTACATTACAAATAAATCTCCTATTATTATAATAACCAAACTTTTCAGTCATTTTTGTTTTATCAAATAAAACAGTAGTCGGCTCACCAAGTATATTCTTATTTTGACTTAACATTACTTCTGTAATTTCTTTACCATTCAATATTTTATCACACATTACTCTTACAGTTTCATCCAAAATATAATTAATTTTAAAAATCCCCTCATCATCAATCAACTTTCTATTTGAAGATACCAAACTAATTTCATTTTTATCATCTTCTATAAAAACATTAATCATTTTTTCAATCTTATCTTTTTCAAATAAATCATCATCCATAAGAAAATTAACATATCTTCCTTTAGACATATCCATAAGTTTTAAATCATTATCAAATTGACCTAAATTATTTTTATTGTGATAATATCTTATATTGTCATACTTATTTAAGTAATCCTTAATTAATTTTTCAGTTTCATTATTTGTACTATCATCTCCTACTATTATTTCTATATTTTTATATGTTTGATTAATAGCAGATTCCAAAGCTAACTTAAAATATTCTGGTCTATTATATGTAGGTATTAAAATACTAACAAGCGGAAATATATCTTTATAATATTCATTAATAAATTTTTGCCTATATTTTTCATAATCACTTATCCTTGCCATTCCACAATCATGTATTACCCAAGGCTTATCTTGATTAGGCACTACAACCTTGTAACCCTTTTTTATAAATTCTGTACTTTGTGATGCATCATAAAAATGATACCCATCAAATACATCATCTCTCCAAGGTAAATCATATTGAGTTATCATTATAAGTCCATCAATAATTTTTGCTTCTTCATAACGTCTTTTAACATCTTTTAATTTAAATTTTCTTAAGTTACCTGAAGAACTTTCATATACTTTTCCATACTTATTATTAGCTTCATACCATATAGCACTTGTAGGAATAACTTTACTTCCTATTACACCAATCATTCCAATATCACTGTTATTTTCAAATGTGTACAATATATCATATAAAAAATTTTCATTAATTATGAAAGTGTCTTGATGCAAATATACCTTATATTTAGCATCACTTACATTCATAGCTTCATTATATCCACCTGCCATACTTTTTGAATCTTCAACTGATAATACTTCTATTTCATAACCTTCTGGAACATTAAGTCTTTCTATATAATATAAACATTCTTCATAATATTGATTGTTGTTAACACAACTTATAAAACAAAACTTCTTCTCATTCATATTTTTCTCCTTTTAAATTTTATCAACAAATATTCTAAAAATACAATAACTTCAATATTTCACTTGCAATAACTTCCATTCCTTTATCACCTGGATGTTTTGCAACGAAATACCCATCTATTCTATGGACATTGCAATCAACACCATATATTATATTGCCTTGTTTAGAGTAAAACTCACTATTATCATATTTGTCTGATAATTTAATAAATTCATCAGCTATTTTTTTCTTTACATTATCTTTTATTTCATCTCTCCAAAACATTCCCCATTCTCCCCACCAATAATCACATATTGGATGTTTTGTCATTGAATTTTCAATGGTTAACCATTTATTATATGTTCTACTATTTTTTATTAATTTCTGAATTAATATTTTTTAAAAGCTCATTAATATTATTATTTTTTTTCTTAACACTTTTTAAATATTCTAAAGCTTTTTGTTTTTCTCCAAAACAATTTAATACATAAGCTATATTATATATAGTATCATTATCTTCTTTATCAATATCTAACGCTACTTTTAAATATGGTAATACCCTGTCAAATTGTTCTCTTGCAAAATATTCAATAGCTATGTAATTTAGCACATAATTTTTATTAATCATATTTTCATTAATTATTCCAATAATACAATCATCAGTTAATTTGTAATTATCAATAATGTCAAAAACTTCTTGAATATTTTCATCTTTTTTTACATCAAGCCTTCTAAATAAAAATTTAACTTTATTTAGTATTTGAAATTCATTTTCCAACTCTTTTCTAACAGATTTTATATCACTAAAGGTGTTTTCATTTTCTAATAAAGTTAAGTAATTTGCTGCAGTAGTAATTTTTCCTTTTGATAAAATTTGAGCAGTTTCATTTATAATATTATTTTTTGTTATATTTTTAAATAATATTGTACATAGAGTAATTTTATCCTCTTCTCCAATAGCAGCATAATTTATCATCTTATAATTATTTTTAGAAAATTTTTCAATAAATTCTTCCACATCTTTATTTGAAAAGAAATCTTTATTTTCCTTATAAGCATCTAAAACTATAATAACTCTGCTATTAGTATTTAAAATTCTTTTAATTTTTAATATTAGTTCTTGATTTTCAATTGCATTATATTCTGTTAAAATTATCAAATCAAAAAATCCTGCATATTTATTATCATCTAAATTTTTAATTATATTTATACCTAACCTTTTATTCATTTCTGCTAGCTTTGGATTTTTTTCATAAGCATAATAATTTCTATCTTTAAATTCATTTCTTATAGAAATCAAGTTACTTCCTCCACCGGCATTAATTTCTAATATATTTTTATCATCTTTGCTTATATACTTAAAAATAGTCTTATAAAATTTTTCTGCATAATAAGCTGAAAAACTCCACTTATCTATAAATTTTTTATTATTTTTTTCTAACAGTTCATTATAACCACCTTTGACATTTTTAAAAGAAACACTGCCAAAATGATGAATATAAGAATCCTTACTTAATAATATTTTATAACCTGACATAATTATTCTTAAGGAAATATCATCATCTTCAAAATTTCCAGGAGTAAATCTTTCATCTAAATATCCTATCTTTTTTAATACATTACGTTTTATAAGCATTGCAAATCCTACAAGTTTTACTCTTTCTTCATAAGATGATTCATTTGTAATATTATTTTTTGTTGCAAACCTTATGTATTCATCAAAATTATCAAATTTTTCTGATATCATTTGACAATTACTTACACTATTACTTACTGCCCCAGTAGCACCCACATTTTCTTCTGAATATAATGCCATACGCAAATTAAAAATAGAATTTACCATAAGTACAGTATCATTATTTAAAAGCATTATATCATTATCTTTATTTGCTATTTCAATTCCTTGATTGCATCCTTTAGGAAAACCTTTATTATCATCATTATAAATAACCTTTATATCTTCCTGCACCCTTAACCATTCCACTGTTCCATCTGTAGAATGGTTGTCCACAACTATTATTTCATATGTATTTTTATTACAATAATTTCTAATGCTTTCTATACATACTTTTGTATATTCTAATTGATTATAAGTTAAAATAACAAAAGACATATTATTAACATTTACTTTATTATTATTTTTTAATTCATTTATTGAATTTATAATTTCTCTTTTATTACAATCATTGTTACACATATATAATGATTGTTCATAGCACAAATATGCTCTATTACATTCACCTAAAGATTCATAAATATTACCCATAGTATAATAAAGGTCACTATTTAATATGTTATACTTTAATCCTTCTCTTACGCTGTTAAGAGCCATTTCATAATTTTTATTACACATATTAATAATAGCTTCCATACTTTCTACTTCATCTGAACTTCCAAAATTCTTTTTATATTCATCTATAAGAATTTGACCGTCATTAAAATCTCCTGATGAAATAACCTCTTGTATTTCTCTTAACACTTCTTCTTTTTCCATACTTTATTATAAACTCCTTTTATTTTTAAAACATGTATCTGCAGTCAATTGTATTTTATCCTCATGTTTCTTATTACTTTAAATTTGCCTCATACAGTAAATAATTCAATAATAATTAAATTTTCTTATGAACTTTCTTTTGTAACCAAATATATCTTGAACTATTTTTATAAATTTCAACAAATTTATAAATAGTTATTTCTGACTTTTTTATACTATATTAAAATAATCATACTTTCCATAAAGCATAATTTTCAAATATCATACTATAATAATGCCTTTTTCTGAGTCTCTTAACAAATGACAACTTTAACTTTACACTGCTAATCTTAGTCAATGAATCCAATTCTTCAATTATTTTTTTATCAGTTATTTCTATATTTGCCACTTATATTTTTATATGTATCTTTATCTATAGCAATTGTCCAGCCTGCACAACATTAATATTTTCTTGATTTTTTACTATAATACATATAGGCATCATATTTTAATATCAGATCCTTTATTTAAATAATTTAGAATATCATTAATTTCAATTTTTAAATTTTCATCATTGCATAGCCTATATGACTCTTCATAATAATACTTAGCAATTTCTTTATTGTTATCCGCTTCTAAAACACAAGCAATATTATATACACAATCAAATTGGTCATTAATTAATTCTAAAGCTAAAGATAAATTCAACAGTGCCCCTTTATTGTCTCCATTTAAATAATTTAGCACCCCTTTTGTTAAAAGTATGTCTCCATCATATTTAAATATATCATTTAATTCATTAAGTATTTCTGAAGCTTCTAATAATTTGTCATTATTAATATATTCATTGCATACTTTCAATAAATTATCTTTTTCTTTTATCATTTCATCTGAAATAACATCATCATTAATTTCATTCATAAATTCTTTAATTATATCTTTATATTCTGGATACATGTTCAAAAGCTTTCTTAATCCTTGCAAATATTTAACCTTGTCATTATTATAATCCTTAATTAGCAACAACATTCCATACCATAAGGACCCATAACTATCTAATATTTTGTAATAATTTGAAGATTTAATAATACCTTTATTATAAACATAGTTTATATAATTAACATTATTAATCATTGCCCTTATTATTAGGTTTTTATACTTCTTGCCATTTACAGAAGAATTAAATATAATATTTCTTTCCACAATATTTACAAATGCTAATTCATTTAAATCTAATGTTAAAAATTTGTTTTGTGAATAATCATAAAGAATTTTTAAACATTCATAATTATTATTTATATATGATATATATTTATCTATATCCTTATTACTGCAAAGCTTTATTAAATTAATCAATTCTCTATTACGCGGCAAAAGATTTCTTAATATCTTAGCTTTCCAAGTAAAAAATCCATTAAATTTAAAATTCAACTTATTAATATTTTCATCTAAATAAATGCATCTTAAACAAATGTCAATTCGTTTATCAATTCCATATAATTCTTTTATACTGTCATTAATATTAAAATCTTCATTATCAGTCTCAACTTTTTCAATTATATTCATAATTTTTTCAATATCTTCTTCTTCCAATTTATAAGAAAAATGTTTTTTAATCTCACCAAACATTTTACACATAAATAATGAATATATATATATCAATTCCAAGGATTTAATTGCTTTTTTGTTTTTAATTTTCCTAAACTCTAAAATAACTCTATTATAATCTTTTTGTTCATAAAAACATGTTACATAATTAATTAATACTTCATCATATTTAGCATATGAATAATCAACTAATGAACCATATTTTTTTTCATCTTCATGAACTAGTATTCCTTTTTTCTTTTTGTTATACATATTAAAATAAATTTCAAAATTTTTTATTGCCTCATCGTATTTTTTTAATTCTTTGTAACAAAATGATAACACATAGAAAAAATCAAGACTACTTTTACAATATTCAATTCCCTCTTTTGCTACTTTTATGGCACTTTCATAATTGGAAAAATTCACAAGCTCTCTAGAATAAAAATGGTAAACATCAATACTTCTTTTACCATCCACCCTACTCTTTTCAAGTTCATAGGCTTCTTTTATAACCATCAATGCTTTTAGTGATTCATTTGCCATAGCATATGTTTGAGCTAGTTGAAATCTAGTATATATAGGATCTGCTCCATTTTTTAAATCTTCTTCAAGTAAAGCTTTGTTCCTTTCATACTTATATTTCATAACTTCATAATCTTCTCTTGAATACCCATAATGCAAAACTGAAACCCTAGAATTAGTATAGGGAACTAAAACCCTTGGTTGCTCATGAATTCTTCCTTCATAATAAAATTCTTTATTTCTTTTAAAAAGTCTAAAAAGATTTACAGTAATATAATTGTTGATATCAGCACCTAAAAGATTTTTTATTATTATTTCAGCTGCATTATATTTTTTTTCCTTAGATGATGTAAGAAATTCTACAAGCCTTTCTGGATTTTCAAGTACTTCATCTGCATCTAAAATAAGTATCCATTCCCCCTTGCAATAATTTATACTAATATTTCTCATATCAGAAAAATTTCCATTCCAAGGATGTTTATAAACTTTATCTGTATATTTTTGAGATATTTCTATTGTTTTATCAGTGCTTCCTGTATCTACTATAATTATTTCATAAGATATTTTATTATCTAATTTTTTTATAGCTTTAAGGCATCTTTCTATATTTTTTTCTTCATTTTTTACAATCATTGCAACACTTAATTTCATATTTTTACCTCTCAAAACTTTTTAACATTTTATTTTTACATAACAATTTATTATCGACCATAATATGCATTTTCTTAACAAAGAAAAAAGCCTATTATCAAAACTATTCTTGATAATAGACCTTTTTTATAATTATTAAGATTCAAAAATTAACCTTGTAATAATTGAAGTACTCCAGATGTAGAACTATTAGCTTGTGCAAGCATACTTTGTGCAGCTTGTTGTAAAATATTGTTCTTAGAATATGACATCATTTCCTTAGCCATATCTACATCCCTAACTCTACTTTCTGCAGCTTGTGTATTTTCAGATGCATTATCCAAATTAGCAATTGTATGTTCAAGTCTGTTTTGATATGCTCCAAGTTGAGATCTACCTTTTGAAACTTTCTTCAATTCAGCATCAACTGTATCAATGAACTTTGTAGCACTATTTGAACTATATACTTGAGCTTCCTTATCTTTTAAATTAGTAACTACTGAAGTTAAATTTATACCACTTGTAGTAAAATCTAATTCAGTTCTTTGTCCGCAATTAGCTCCGACTTGAATTTGAACCTTACCACCAGTACCAGCAGTACCACTTAATAATTTTTGTTCATTAAATTCAGTATTATTTTTGATTCTTTCTAGTTCTGCTCCTAATTGCTTAATTTCATCACCTATAGAACTTCTATCAACAGCTACATTTGTATCACTTGATGCTTGTACAGCTAATTCTCTCATTCTTTGAATTATGCTGTGAGTTTCATTTAATGCGCCTTCTGCAGTTTGTATCATTGAGATACCATCTTGAGAATTTCTTGAAGCTTGATCAAGACCTCTTATTTGAGCTCTCATTTTTTCAGAAATTGAAAGACCTGCTGCATCGTCTCCAGCTCTGTTTATTCTTAAACCTGAGCTTAATTTTTCCATAGATTTTGCTGCATTGTTAACGTTGATTCCCATGTTTCTTTGAGCATTCATTGCTCTCATGTTGTGGTTAATAATCATAATAAATTCCTCCCTGACTCTCTTATATTTTGCCATCCTTGGCATTTGAGATAAAAAATTTAATTTATTAAAATAAGCATAATGCTTATTTAAAGCTTAAGAATTAATTTGTTTTTCTTTACATATTTATTATCGCATAATTTTATTTATACTTTATAGATTTTTTGTAAATAAACTATTAATTATTTTTGTAAAATATAAATTATTTATTCAATAAACAATTTATAAATTATTCTTTAACCTTACACTATTATTATCGTTTACATAACAAATAACTTTATAGTTTTTTTGAAAAATATATAATTTAAAAATTTTTCTTTACCAATTTTTCCAAAAAGCTTTACCTTGCTTCCAAAGTTCATTTAATCTACTAATATCTCTTTCAGTATCCATGCAAGACCATAGTCCTTCATGTTTATATACTCCTAACTTTCCTTCACTTGCTAATTTTTCAAAAGTTCCATATTCAAGATCACAATTATCATCTGTTGTTAAATATTTTAATAATTCTTTATTAAAAACCATAAAGCCACCATTTATATATCCTTGAGAAACTTGTGTTTTTTCTTCAAAAGATTTTAAGTCATTACCATTAAATTTGAGTTCACCAAATCTTGCAGGTGGATGAACTCCAGATATTGTTACAATTTTGTCACTGCTTTTATGAAAATCAATTAGTTTTTTTATATCTATATCAGATACACCATCCCCATATGTAAGAAGATTTATATCATCATCTAAATAATTTTCAATTTTTTTTAATCTACCGCCCTTCAAAGTCTCATATCCAGTATTGACCAAAGTAACTTTCCAATCAGTTTCTGCATAGTTATTAAGAAATTCTATACTGTCATTTGAATAATCTATGGTAAAATCATTTGCTATAGTTTTATAATTTAAAAAATAATTTTTTATTACATTTCCTTTATATCCCAAACATATAATAAAATCTTTAATTCCATATTGAGAATATATCTTCATTATGTGCCATATAATAGGCTTACCACCTATCTCGACCATAGGTTTTGGAGTAAGTTTAGCTATATCACCAAGTCTTGTACCATACCCTCCTGCAAATATTACAAGTTTCATAATTGCCTCCAAAAAGTAATTTTTATTATTTATCTTTCAAAAAAAATTTATATTAAAATTCTAATTTAAGTGTTTTTTAATATTTGTGTGAATTTTACTGCTCCATTATAATTTAAATGTTCTAAATCAAAATAGAAATTACTATTATTTTTTATTTCATTACAATCTTTTAAATCAATAATTTTAAAATCATATTTTTTTTAATTTGATTTAAAATATTGTAAAATCTATCTTTCCAAATTTTTTTATGTTCTTTATTAGCATCTTCAACTAGCTTATATCTTGGTATTAATACTAAATAAATCTTAATATCATTATTTATTTTTTTAATATCATGTATGAAACTTTCAAATATTTTTATATTTGTTTTTTCAGTCTCACTATAAATATTTTTTTCAATATTACTTAATCCATAACAATTTTTGTTTTTAAAAAACAATAATTCACTTTCATTTATTACTTTGTTACGTTCATCTTCATTAAAAAAATATGTTTTATCTCTTCTAATAATTTTTTTGATATCTATAATATTTTCTAGTAATTCTATTTTTTTAAATGATAATTCTTTTTTTATTTCTTCAACTTCAACAATGCTAAAATTTTTATTATATTTTAAATTATTAGTTACATTATCAAATCCATTACTATAAATAAACGAAACAGCATTCTTGCTTAAGGACAAATCATAATTAAAGTATGTATATGTGTACATATCTAAAATAACAAACTTTAATTTTTTTATTTCTTCTTTATATTGTTCTAAAACTCTGTTTAATTGTTGATAATTATAAAACAGATCTTGGGAACCAAGCGCTAAATTATACACATCTTTATCTATTAATTTAGGTATTATTCCAGCTTGTGCATATGATATTCCAAACACAAGCCCATTTATATTAATATTTGAACCCAAATTAGTAATATTGTTACTTTTTTTTAATATATTTAAGTAATATTTCTTATATTCATACATAGTAATTATTTTTTTTTCATCAATACCTAAATTTATTAGCTTATTTTTAACTTCTATATTTTCTTTGTCACCATCAATAACTATTATTAATACATCAAATTTAACATTCAAAAGTTCTTTTGGTACATAAAATTTTTTAAATTGTATTGTGACAATTTTTTAAAGCTATCACTATAACCTATTATATTAATTGAATCACGTAAATTTTCTTCAATTGACTGTCTTGCAGTACTTAAACCATATATTATGCAATTTATTTTCTTCATTCTTTTTTTCAATATAATCATTCTCCAATATTATAAAATTTCTTTGCAATTTTGTATTTTTCAGAATCCCACTTTGGAAAATTCAAATTAAATTTGCTTTCTATTTCTTTAAATTTTTCAATTGAAGAACCTTCTAATTCTTTTTCTTCTGGCACATTATAATATTTTTTTGTTCCATCATAAAATTTTATTAATTTATAGTTTTGATTTCTAAAACATTTAAATGCCCTACCAAGATCTAATTTTCCATTTTGTTTAGTAACATTTAGGAAATGATCGTTATATGTAAAATCTCTATTTACTTCTATATATTTTCTTGTATCTATTCCATCAAATAAATTTTTATTTCTAATAAAATTAATAATTAAATTCTTTGTATCTAAATGACTAAAAAAATTATTATACAAATAATTTAATGGAGAATTTAAAATCACATAAGGTATTCTTATATAATCGTCGCAATAAAAATTATCTTGATTGGTAATTTTATCATTCTGAATTATGCTACCATGATCTGAAAACAAAATAACTTGTGATTCATCTCCTATAAGGTTCATGAAAAAATCAATTTGTTCGTCCATATACTTTAGAGAATCAATGTTTTGTTCTTCTTCAATTTTTGCATCATCAACATTAGTTAACCAATATGGAGCAATTTCCACCAATTTTTTTCTATTTTTACCTGAAAAATATGGACTATGAGACTCCATAAAATGCAAACAATATAACGTATTCTTTTGACTTTTTAACGCATTACATAAACCAAGCCACATAATTTGACTCATATTAGTATTAGTATTATTGATACTATATTTATTAGAAAATAGTCTTGTTCTACATCCTAAATACTTAAAATCATAATTTAACCTATCCACTTCTTTAAATATTTCTATATTATCTGGTAAAGTACTTATGTTATATATACCATCGTCTAAGTATTTTTTTCCTGTAAACAATGTCAACAAACTTCCTGTAGTATATGGAACATGAGTGAAAGCATTTTTAATTATTATTCCTCTTTCTGCTCTTTTTTTTAATTTATCCATTTTGCCTAATTTAAATACATCTTTATATCTTAATGAATCACAAATAAAAATGAATTTAGTATTATATTCTTTATTTTTCTTACAAAAATCTTCCTTAATGCAATATACTATATTTTCTATTTGTTTTTTTAAATTAATAATATTAATTATGTTATTATATGATTTATTTATATATAAATTAATAAATTTTAATGCATTATATATATCTCTAATTTTTAAATAATTATAAATTAAACTGGTTAAATACTTTTCTGATTTTAATTCATTATATTTAACATATACATAGTTCAATTTTAAATATTTATAATTTAAACTTTCATTAATATAATTTTCTATAAAATCACAACCTCTAACTTTCAATTCATCCTTTAAAGTCACAAATCTACAATTTTTTATTAACCTGCCTAATTCCTCTTTTATCTCTTTTGTATTGCCTATAGAAGGATTGAATACAATTTCAATATCATACTTGTCTATATCATCATAACTAATTACATCATATCCATTTAACTTGTATCCATTATTATATTTATCTATTATACATACTAAATTATCTAAATTTCCATCCAAAATTTTTAACACCTCAGTAGTTGTTAATCCAGCAGTGGCTATTGCAACCTTTTTAGCAGATGTTTTCTTCCATATTTCAATAATTAATTTATTAATATTATTATTATCAATATCAAATTCTTTTTGTATTTTTCTTTCATATATATCTATATTGCTTTCCTTAATGGCTCTTTCTAATTCCTTATCATAATCCAACTATCTCATTCCCTTCATTTTTTAATCTAATACACCCTCTTTATTATACATCTCATTAACGTAGGATCAGATTTTCCTAATTTTGAATATCCCTTATTCTCATCTAATTCTATAATTTTTAATCCATCAACAGATTCTATCTTTTCTTTGAATTCTTTTACATTAATGAATCTACGATAATGATCTTCATAAATATATTCATTCCTTCCAATTTTTCTTCCCTTTCCATATATTTCATCATTAATTGTTCTAGCCTCCACAAAAAAGTAACCATTTTTATTTAATGCTTTTTTTATATTAAATAAAAGTTCATTTTCTTGTTTTTCATTTATTGCATGTAAAGTAAACCTACTATAGCAATAATCGTATTTTTGTAAAAATAAATTTTTTGAACTTACGAAATCATCGCATATAAATATACAATTTTTACCTATATTATCACTATTTAACTTATTTATTGTCCATTCAGACGAATCTACTCCATAAACTTTTATACCTTTACTAGCAAAAAACTTACTGTCTCTTCCATTGCCACATCCTAAGTCAATTAATTTTTTATTTTTTTCAGTGTACTTTAAAATATAATTTGCAAAACTACTTTGTTTTGCAATTTCATAATTATTACTTTTATAAAAATTATTCCAATAATCAACATCATTAACTACTTGCTTTGATTTTTTGCAAGGATATTTCATTATTGTATCAACACACTCCTCAACTGTATATCTTCCATCATTTTTTATAATTATATCAGGATTCTTAGGAAACTCTACCTTTACATCTAACCCAGCTACATTCTTTTGATTTTTTCCAGAATATAATTCTTTTTTATTTCGTTTTTTTAAAGTGTTCATATCAACGTCAAGAAATACTTCAATATACTTATCTATATTTTCTCTATTCCAATCTCTTATGTCATCAAACATAGCAATTGTACATATAATAACATTTATTCCTTGATCTACAAGTATTTTACATATATTCGAATACAATCTTGCCCTATTTTTTCTATCTGTATATGTATATCCTACACTACTTTCATTAAGTCCTTTTAATATGTCACCATCCAATATTACAGTATTAATTAATTTTTGTTTTAATTTATAATACAGAATATTTCCTATTGTTGTTTTCCCTGATCCAGATAAACCAGTTATCCAATACAAAAAACCTTTTCTCATAACATTCCTCCATAATAATTCAAATTAGCGCAAAGATATTACATTGTTTCCAAAAAAAAGATATGCAATAAAATTTCAAAAATCTGCTTACAAGCCTCTTATTGCTTACTACAAGCATAAAATTAAATTCTATATTTTGTTTAATAATGTTATTATTAATTTATAATATTTTATTTATAATTTCTTGTACATCATCATCAATATTATCAAAACCAACTTTTGTACAATTATTGCAATAATTGATCTTTTTTCTCTGCTTTCTCAAATGTTTTAATCTTATTTCTTTTAATTCTTTAGAATTCCAAGCATCTACCACACTAACATTATTCACATTCATATAAGATGTACCATGCTTCCAATCAAAACAACAAATACCAATATCACCATTTGAATGTATAATCATATGTGTAAATGGATATGAACATATATGATTTTTATTTTGAATTCGTTTTACATCTTTAATTTCATGAAATTCAGCCCATATATCTTGAATATCTTCAATAAAAGTATAATCTGATATAGGAGTAAATTTATTTAAAAATAATATTTTATCTTCTTCATTTTTTAATGATGTAGAAACAATTTTAATTCCTATTTCCATCTTTTCTCTACTAATGGAATACAAATATTTTATATTTTCAATAAATTTATCAAAATCTATATTATATTCACAAAGATTTAAATAATCTTCTTTTCTCAACCCTTCTAAAGATATTTTCATATAATCAAGTCCTGATTCCACTAACTTTTCACTTAATTCATGCGTCAATAAAGATGCATTTGTAGTAATTCTTATTTTTTCACATATATTCTTTTCCTTTAGTTTTTTTATCATAATTGGAAGATTTCTATTCAATAATGGTTCTCCAAAACCGTATAAATCTATTGCTTTTATTTTATTTGGGAATTTAGAAATATCCTCTATTACTTTTTCAAACATATCTAATGACATTATGTGTTGACGTAATTCTTTCTTATATGTTGAATTGTTACAAGGACAAAAATTACACTTAAAATTACAAATTGCTCCTACTGGATCTATCATAATAACATATGGTTGCTCTAATGGTACAACTTCTGCTAATTTATGCCTTTTGTTCTTTTTTTCTTCTCTCACATTCATAACTATCCTCCAAAATATTTACTAATTTATCCCTTATATACTTTAATTCATAATTACCTATATTAGTAGAACAAGGCAATGTTATTATCTTACTCCACATCCAATCTGTTATACTCATATCTGATTTTAAACATTCCTTATAGGGTTTTTGCATATATACTGGTTTCCAAAAACTCCTTGCTTCTATATTATTTTGAGCAAGTTTATCACATATATTTAGTATAGTTTCATGAGTTCCATTTTTTAATACTATTCCAGAAAACCAGCATGAACTTTTTCCATAACTAGGTTCTTTAAAAGTTTCTATACTCCCTAAATTTTTAAATACTTCATTATAATAATGCCTTATTTCTCTTTTTTTTGCCACAAATTCATCTAATCTTTCTATTTGTGCACATCCTACTGCTGCTTGAATATTAGTCATTCTATAATTATATCCAACCATATCATGATCATATTCTTTTGAAACTCTAGCTGTAGTAGATAAATGTCTTATTTTGCCTATTAACTCTTTATTATTACTGACAGCCATGCCACCACCACCACATGTAATGGTCTTATTACCATTAAATGAAAAGCAAGTTACATCTGCAAGTTTTCCTATATCTTGTCCCTTATATTTTGCTCCAATTGCAGCTGCTGCATCTGCAACTACAGGTAATTTATACATTGATGCAATCTTATTTATCTCATCCATATCAGCTACATTCCCCAATGTATAAACAGGCATTATTGCTGCTACTCTTTTTTTACTTTTTTTATGTATAACCTTTCCATCAATTATTTCTGTATTGTCTTTTAATTCTTTTGCTAATATTTTAGGATCTAATGTCCATGTATCTTTATTTATATCCATACACCAAGGTCTAGCACCACAATGTGAAACAGCATTTGCAGTAGCTATAAACGTAAAAGCTGGTATTATAACCAATTCATCTGTTTTTACTCCTACTGCAATTAATGATACATGTAATGCAGTAGTACCAGCAGATGTAGCAACAGAATATTTTGCACCAGATTTAATACTAACAAGTTCTTCAAATTTATTTACAAATGGTCCTACAGAAGATACAAATGTTGAATCAATACATTCATCTAAATATTTTTTTTCATTTCCAGATAAGTTGGGTATAGCTAAATTAATCATTTTTCACACACCTTATTTCCTAAAAAAATATTTTTCTTATACCATTCATAAGTTTTTTTAACTCCTTCTTGTAATGATATTTTTCCTTTATAGTTAATACAATCAGTTGTTTTTTTCATATCTGGACATCTTCTTTTAGGGGAATTAACTGTATCTTCTAACGGTGTTATTATAAGTTTTTTTCCAACAATATTTATAATATTTTCTGCCAATTCCTTAATTGTTATTTCCGGATATTCATTTCCAACATTAAATTCTTCATTAATCGCGCCATCACTTTCTGATAATAACTTTATCATATTTATTGCATCATCTATATAACAAAAAGTTCTTTTATGATTAACAGAAAATACCTCCAAATTTTCTCCATCATTTAATTTTCTAGCCTTATTTAACAACTCAGGTATTACATGAGACATCCCCATTCTAGGTCCATATATATTATGAGGTCTTACTATTGTAAATGGTATTTTAGATTGTCTTAAAATTGCTTCTCCATATATCTTTGAAAGCATATATGATGTTCTTGGATGCTTTAAATCATTTACTGTAAGAGGAGTATATTCTGGTGTAGGTATTTTCATTCCAAAATATTTTAATGTTCCAGAATATACCTCACTTGTTGATGTAAATACAAATCTTCTTAATGCTTTTTGATGTTTAGCAAAATTAATCATATTAATTAACATAACTATATTTTTAGTTAAAACTTCACATGGCACTTTTAATACATTTTGGACACCAATTATTGCTGCAAAATGAAATATTAAATCATAATCTAATCCTATTTCCTTAATATTTATTTCATTACATAAGTCAACATTAATTATTTTTACATTGTTCTTTTGATTTAAATTAATTAAGAATTCATCTTTAACTCCTCTTTGAAAATTATCTAATATTGTAACATTGTAATCATCATTTGCTAATTTTTTTGCTAAATGATAACCTATAAAACCAGCTCCACCTGTTATTAATATTTTTTTCTTCATAACTTACTCCTTTATCCTCTACCTATACACATTAATTTAAAATTATTATTTTTTATATCATCAATTTGTTTTTCAGTTAGTACATTATTAGAATCTAAAATTAATATGTTTTTATTTTTTAACCACTTACTAATATTTAAATTCTTATATATCTTATGTTGTACAGCAAAAACAACAACATCATACTTGTCCGCATCTGGTATTTCCTGCATCACATCACATTCCATTTCACTCCAATAACTTACTAATGGATCTTGATATTCAACTTTTGCACCTTGCTTTATTGCATTTCTAACAAATATTTCAGATGGTGAATGTCTTGTATCTCCAACATCTTGCCTATAACTAACACCTAACAACAAAATCTTTTTGTCTTTTATATTACCATTAAAATACTTTTTTATTTTATCTAATGTAACTAAAGGCATATTATTATTAACTTTTACCGCTTCAGTACAAAAAGGAAATTCCATTCCATCTATTTTAAATATATCTTTACTTGCTAACTTAGCAAAATAAGGATCCTTAGTCAAACAATATCCCCCTACTCCAAATCCTGGCTGCATTATATTGCTATGAGTAGGTCTTTTTCTTATGGCCTCAACTATTTCAAACATATCAATACCAACATTTTCTGCAAATCTTCCCCATTCTTCCATAAATGCAATATTCATAGCTCTATAAGAATTTTCCAATACCTTAGCAGTCTCTGAAGCAGTTGTGCTCTTTAATTTAGTTAAAGGATATTTATCTGTATTAATTATTGTTTTTAAAAAATTTTCACACATATCTTCTGCTACTTTTGATGTTGCAGAAAATACTCTCCAATAATTTACAATAGAATCAAAATATTTATCTCCTGGCATAATTCTTTCATATGAATGTGCAATTAACACATTATCACTCATACCTCTTTTTTTTAATTCTTTACTTAATATAGGCTTTACTATTTTTTCGCATGTACCAGGTGGTACTGTTGTTTCTACTATTACTAATGTATCATTTTTTATATTTTTTCCAATAGTTTTTATAGCATCTTTAAATGCTGATAAATTTAAAAATGGTTCATCATTAATATCATAATTAATATCTAAATTTATATCTATTATTACAATATCAGCTAAATTAAAATATTTTTCATTTGTAGTAGCAAATAAATTACCTCTCTTATAAACCTCTTTCTGTACACTTTCTATTTTTTTATCAGAATTTTCAAAAGGAAATCTGCCACTATTTAATGAGTTCACCTTATTATTTCCACTTTTATTATCAATATCTATACCAATTACATTGTATAAATTATTATTATTAGAATCTTTTGCATTTGCCACTGCTAAAGCCATAGCTGCCCCTACAAAACCTAGTCCTTGTATACATACAACTTTCTTATTTTTATCAAATTTTATTGGATAATTTATAGTTTTCATTCTCTTCACCCTTCTAGTTACTTATCATTAATTTATCTAATTCTTCTTTATCTAAAAACGGATACATATCTTCTAAAGAAGGTGTTTCAAAAGTTCCATCCTCTTTTATTCTTGACATAACTTTAGGTGTAACAGGATCATCATATCTTTGTTTTATTTCTAAAATACATCTTTCATTAATTTCCATTAATTTTCTTATGCTTTCTTCAACTTCATTATTAGTATTGCAACTTAAATATTTAAAATCAAATGTATCTGCTACTTTTTCTAAATTAGGGAAACTAACTCCTGTATCTTTAGTACATCCTATATATTTTCCATTAAAGAAATTTTTACATGTTTGTCTTATTGCTCCATATCCATCATTTGAAAAGACTATTATTTTTATTTTCAAATCATAATATTTAATTGTCTGAAGTTCTTGTAAATTCATCATAATACTTCCATCACCTGTAATACAAAAAACTTCTTTATTAGATGCTACTGCAGCACCTATAGCTGCTGGTAAATCATATCCCATTGATCCACATGTATAATTAGTTAATACTCTTTGATTTTTTTTATTAGTTCCTATTTGAAGTTTTGCTGTATTAGCTGTATTATTTCCTAAAGCTAAAATACTATCATCTGGTTCATATTTCATAAATTTCTTCCAAAAATAATATGATGATACTCTATCATTCATATTAATTCCTTCTGCCCCTTCAAATCTAGAAAATCTTTTATTTAAATTTTCACAATAACTAATCCATTTATTAGGTGCTTCTATTAATTGACTATATTCATACTTTTTAAAGAATTTTTTCAAATCACATTTTACATATCTATAAATATTAAGTCCAGGTTTTTTTGATTCGTTTTCATCAATATCAACCATAATAATCTTTGACTTTGGTGCAAAAGCTTTTTGATTAAATCCTGTTTGTCTAAATCCAAGGCTATTACCAAGAACTAATATTACATCTGCATTTTGTATTATAAAATTTCCTGTTCTAGGTCCAACATTACCACATAATCCATAATATAAATCATGTTCATGATATAAAATATCAGCAACCCATGAGCCACCTACTATAGGAATCTTAACAATTTCTAAGAATTTCAAAAATTCACTCATAGAATTGCTACTTCTTATCCCTGATCCTGCCAATATACATGGTCTCTTAGCTTTTTTTATAATATTATTTATTTCATCTATTTCATTATCGTTTGGAACAACTTCCAAACTCTTAATTTTTACAGTAGAATATAATTCACTTTCTTCTACTATTGCACTTTGTACATCAAGAGGTACATCTATCCAAACAGGTCCTCTTCTACCATCCATTGCAATATCAATTGCCTTTTGCACTTCTCTTTTTATGCTTAATGGATCATTTATCATAACAGCATATTTAGTCATATTTTTAACTGAGTTTATTATGTCAAATTCTTGCAACCCCCTATACCTTAACTTTAAGCCACTATTTTCTATTGTTGTTTCATATCTAACTTGCCCAGATATTACTATCATGGGTATACTATCTTGCCATGCCCCCATAACTCCTGTTAAAGTATTGGTACCACCAGGTCCTGCTGTAACACATACTGCTGCCATTCTACCATTTAATCTTGCATAACTCTCTGCTGCCATAGCAGATGCTTGCTCATGATGATTAAAATATTTATTTATTTTATTGTTTAAAGCTAATGCATTATCTAAATGCATTGCTCCTCCACCTACAACACCAAAACAATCGTAAATTCCATTATCTACCAATATATTAAATATAATATCTGCAACTCTCTTCTTCATTTTTTGTTCCTCTTACTACTCTATTATTTTTACCACCTTAAAAGCTTCTGCATATTTTACTCCAGCTGCAATTCCTCTAATTTTTGCCAATGCTTCTATGCCTTCAACACTTCTTGGATAAGGATGCTTGCCAATTTCAGATTTATATTCCTTAATTATTTGTACTTTTTTATCAAAATAATTGCTTATATCTACAAAATAATCAGGAACATATCCATATTGTGTATTGGCAAAATCAGTTTCTGATAGTATTTCCATTTCCAATATTTTTTTTATAAAGTTATATCTAAAAACCTTAGTACACGAGTAAACACAATCAAAGACCTTTTTATGATCAGAATGTACATCATTTCTATAAGGCAAAATTATTTCTTCAGGTTTTACTTCTTTTATAACATTAGAAACCTTACTTATTATTTCATTATCATCATAACTATCTAATTTAGCAGGAAATAATTTTAAATTATATACTTTAGTAAAATCATACAATTCGCTTACTTTCTTTATTTCATTATTTCTTCTTTCTACCTGTTCCTTACTATAACCATATTTTTCCTCAATATTACTAATAATAAGCCAATATATATTTTTTCTTTGAGCTTTATATTTTAATAAAGTACCACCAGCTCCTAGAGTTTCATCATCTGGATGAGGCGAAACAACTAATACATTCATAATAAATACTCACCTTCTTTAACTTTTATCTTATCCCCTTCAACAATTTGTATTAAATCATCGCTCGTTTTTACTATAATTCTACCTTTATCATTTTTGATTACCTTTCCATATTCTATATTTTTATATTTACTTCCATCGATTATCCTACACTTCCACACTTTATATTCTTTGCCTTTATACACAAAATGAGCTCCAACATATGGTTTATACAATGCCCTAACTAAATTATAAATAGAGCAACTACTCATCCTCCAATCAATTTGGCCATCAATTTTATTTCTCTTTCTCCATACATTATATTTTTTATTACTTTGCCTAATTTTTACTAAATTGTTAGTTTCAAATCTATTAGTTATATCTATAACTTGTCTTTTAGCTATATTCATCACTTTATCATATAATGTTCTTGCGTTATCTTCATATTCAATATCAATATCTTCCTGAGATATAATATCTCCACTATCTGCGCCTTCATCCATTATAAAAAATGTAGAAGCTGTTTTTTTCAATCCAAGAACAAGTGCCCAAATTAAAGGATGCCTTCCTCTATTACTAGGCAATTTAGCTGGATGAAATCCAACTGTAGCAATTTTAGGAATATTAAGAAGTTCCTTTTTTATTAACTGAGACCAACCAAAACAATATATTAAATCAGGTCTATTATCCCTTATAAATGAAATAGTATCAAAATTATTAACATCATTAGTATAAAAGCATTTAATATTTTTTTTTATACAAATATTATTTAAATCATAAAAATCAGAATTAAAACTTGAATTTCTTTTTGTAATAACTGCTATTATATTTTTGTTTTTTTTCAACAAAGAATTTAATAATATTTTTGATGATTCAGTGCATCCAATAAATAAAATTTTAATTTAAAACACCACCTTATAGTAAGTCATAAAATTCCTTTTTTATATTTTGAAAAATTGTGTTGTTAAAATATTTTTTAATTTCAACTAATATTTTATTAGAAGTTTCACCATTACCATATGGGTTTATAACATTATAAACTTCTTTTTTGAAATTTTCAGACAGCACAATGTTAATGCTTTTAATAATTTCTTCTTTTTGTGGATTACAATTAATAACTGTTTTAGCTTGTATCCTCCCTTTTTGTCTATCTCCTATATTTATAGTTGGCTTTTTAAATGTAGGCACTTCTAAAATACCACTAGATGAATTACCTAATACAAAATCTGAATATTTAATAGCACTATAATATTTAAGTTGACCAAGAGATGTAAACGCCTTAGCCTTTTTAGGATTTTTTATAACATATTCATCAATCATCTTGTTTATTATTCTTCCATCAGTATCAGAATTTGCTTTTGTAAAAATAACTTTTAAATTTTCAAAATAATCTAAAGCATCTAATATATTTTCAAATTCTTTTTTAGATGTATTTTCTTCCAACGTAACAGGATGAAATGTAACTAAAGCAGTTTTCTTATCAAGTTTAAAATCTAATTCTTTTTCTAATTCTTCTTTAGTTAAAAAATCAGTATTAAGGATTTCTTCAACTCCCATGGCACCAACATTAAATACTCTATTAGGATTTTCTCCTAACTGTATAACTCTATTTTTATATTCTTCCGTACTAGTAAAATGAAGATAACTCATTTTGGTAATAGAATGTCTTATAGCTTCATCTATTAATCCTTCTGTTTTTTCACCACCATGAATATGAGCAATTGGTATCCTTGCTACCATTGCAGTTGCTGCAACAGATAACATCTCATATCTATCACCTAATATAACTAACAAATCAGGCTTTAATCTATTTAATACTTCTGAAAAACTTATCATTGCTAATCCCATTGATTTTGATATACCTACTGATGTATCAGAACTTAACAACATTTCCACTTTATCATCAATATAAAATCCATCTTTTTCAATTTGTTTGTATGTCAAACCAAATTCTGGTGATAAATGCATACCTGTAACAACTAATTGCAATTGTAATTCATCATCTAATTTTATTTTTCTAAGAAGTGGTTTGAGTATTCCATATTCTGCTCTTGTTCCTGTTACTACGCATATCTTTTTCTTCATAAAGTAATTACCTCATCTTCTACATAATCTTTATTAGCTTTTTTCCCAATTACATTTACCCATTCCATAGGTGAAATACCAAATCCTGATCTTTTAGTTGTTAAATTTTCTTCTGTAAATACTTGACCTTTTTTTATGTTTTTATTGGCTACTATAAACTTTCTTACAATATTAATATTCTTTTTTTCAGAAGATGAAGGTTCTTTTATTCCATTTCCCATAGCTAATTCTATATTTCTTATAGATTTTACCATTGACTTTAATTCATAAGGTTCTAAACTCGCTTTGTGATCTGGTCCCTCCATATTCTTATCTAATGTAAAATGTTTCTCTATTATTTCAGCTCCCATTGCTACTGCAGCTATAGGTACTTCTATTCCTTCTGTATGATCAGAATAACCTACTTTAACTTTAAATTCATTTTTTATAGTATTTATAGCTTTTAAATTTACATCTTTCATAGGAGTAGGATATTCTGTATTACAATGAAGTATTGATATATTTTTAGTTCCATATTTCTTTAATATATTTACAGCTTGTCTTATTTCTTCTAAAGTACTCATACCTGTAGATAATATTACATTCTTATGTGATTCCCCTATTTTTTTCAAATATGGATAATTAGTTATTTCTCCTGATGGAATTTTTAATGTATTAAATCCTAATTTATCTAAAAATTCTATGCTTTTTATATCAAAAGGAGTTGATAAAAGCTCAATATTTTTTTTCTTACAATATTCAATAAGTTCTATATGCATATCATAGCTTAATTCTAATTTTTTTAACATCTCATATTGGGATTCTTTGCTTCCTGAAGTTTCTTTTTGATAATCTGCTTTCTTCATATTTTTACAAACTACATCATTAGTCTTAAATGTTTGAAATTTAACTATATCAGCTCCTGAATCCTTTGCTACATCAACTAGTTTTTTTGCTATTTCAATGTTTCCATTATGATTTACTCCAGCTTCAGCTATAATTAATGTTTTATTCATTTTTTAATTCACCTCCTTATATGGGATACCATAACCTTTCCTGTTATCCAATATATTCTTATTTACAACACTTCCTGCACCTATTATAGAATTACATCCTATATTTATATTTGGTAAAATTGTTGTTCCTGCTCCAACAAATGTACCCTTTCCAATACTAACTCCACCACAAATGATACTTCCTGGTGCAATATGAACATATTCATCAATTTTACATTCATGTTCTACTACTGCACATGTATTAATAATACTTTGGCTTTTTACTATAGATTTACTATTAATAACTGCATATTTTCCTATAAATGTTCCATCCATAACAATAGAATCCTTAGAAACGACTGCTGTTTTATCTATAACTTTGGGAAATAAAAATCCTATATTTTTTAAATACTTTGCTAATTTAATTCTTATTTTATAATCAGCTATACATATAAATGCATATTTAATATTCATGTCAAATATTTTTTTTGCATCCTTATCACTTCCTATTATAGGAAAATCAATATTAACATTTTTAGTTATATTATTATCTATAATTCCTCTAATATTATACTTGCCATTTTCTTTTAATGTATCAATTACACTTATACAATGACCTCCTGCACCAAACAAAACAATATCTTCCATTTCTTACCTTCTTACATCTCAAATATTTTTTTCATATTTTCTAATTCATTAATTTGTCCCATATCTAAAAATGCTTTTTCTTCAATTATATATACTCCAATTTTATCACCATTGATTTTACATTTTTCAATTATAGTAGGAAAGTCTATTTTTTCATTATCATTAAGCCCTCCTAATACTTTACTATTAACTATATACAATCCTGTATTTATTAAAAAATTATAACTAGGTTTTTCCTCCATTTCTATATAATTATTAGAATTATTAGTTTTAACAACACCATATGGAATAGTTACTTTTTTCTTTGATGCAATTATTGTAATAATATTTTTATTTTCCTTATGATACTTGTACATATCAATATAGTTAGAATCTATTATAATATCACAATTGCTAAAAAAGAAATCTCCTTCAATTTTATTTTTAAGTAAAGATAACCCTCCACCTGTTCCTAAGGGTAATTCTTCTTCAATGTAATTAACACTATATTTTCTATCTACACAATCAAGATATGCTTTAATCATATTCTTTTTATGATTTACTATTAAATAATGTTGAATACATCCAGCATTATAAAATCTATTCATAATATGCTCTATTATTGGTTTATCATTAATTGGTATTAATGGCTTTGGAAGAATTTTAGTATATGGATATAATCTAGTTCCTAAGCCACCTGACATTATAACAACTGGAATAGATATTTTTTCACCAGAAGAATATATTTTTTGGTTATTTGATATTAACAAAGTAATTTCATTATTAAAGTTAATTACAGGTAATAATCTAATTTTTTCTTTTTTCATAATATTTTGAGCATTTTTTATATCTCTTTCATTTATAAATATAGGATTGTAATTAGCAATATTGAAAATGGATTTATTAATATCTCCACCATTAATTAAATATTCTTTTACGTTATTATATTCAATACTTGCTAATAGCTTTCTATCCTTAACAACAAATAACATTTTTTCTTCACAATTCTTAATATGTAATAGAACATCTTTTATTGCCACATCCTCGCCAATCAAGAATTCCTCCATATCCATTTTTAACACCTTCTCATATCTTGCTTATTGATATAACAAAGAATACATATCAATAATATTTTCATTGTTTTTATACCACTTATATAATTTGCTATAAGCCTCTAATTTATCAGTAAATTCAAAATGATTTAATTCTTTAAGTAATCTTTCATTACTTGCAGTATATTCCTTTGCTAAACCTTCTTTACATACAATAATAGGTAAATTCTTATGAGCTATTTTAACTATATTATTTGCAATTTCTTGTAATGATACCTTTTCCCCTGAGACTACATTATATGATTTATACTTAGGAGTATTATTAATAAACCATTCAATAATCCTACAAAAATCATCTATATACAAATAATCAAAATAAACATTTTGCCTTATTGAAATAGGCAAATCTTTTATAACTTTGCAACAAACATTTGATATAAACTTAGTTTCCCATTGTTCATACTTACCATATATACCAAATAATCTTAAATTATAATTTTTATCACTTTTTTCAATATGACTATTTATTATATATTTAGCAAAACCATATTGATCATTAGGAATAGACATTCCAAATTGTTCTTCTGTAACGCCTTTTATATCATATCTTTTATCATATTCAGCTCCAGAACCTGTATAAAGCATTTTTCCATAATGACTATTATTTTTTTCCACATTAAAATACATTTTTAATGAATTTTCTAATGTATTTTTTGCATCTAAATTTTTATGTTTACCATAATTAAATACAGCACAATTTACTACAACATCATAATATTTATCTTTAAAATATAAATCAACTTCTTTTTCATCTGTTAAATCTAATTCTTTGCTACTTGGCATATCTATTTCATATTTTTTATTTAAATATTCATTTAAATTTCTTCCTATAAAACCACTGCCACCTAATAATAATATTTTTTTTATTCTCATTTTTCTTTTCCTAACATATACTTTCTAAATTGCATATAATCATTTTCTATTATTCTATCATATAATAATATTATAAATTAACACCAAATAACATTTGTTAACTTTCTTTTAACTATATGTTAATACATTATAAAAATCTTTTCATTTTATTTAATATTAGTAAAATTATTAATATATTATACATTTTTAATTATAAAAAGCCAGCAAATATATTTTTATACTTGCCAGCTTTTTTATTAAACTCTTCTTGAAAATAAATTTTGTTGTCTTAATACATTATTATATGCATTAGTTGTACTTCTTCTTAACCTATTAATTTTTATATCTTCTTTTACCTTATTTAAAGATGTTTTAATAGTTTCACCAAGTTTTTTGTCTAATTTATCTATCTCCATAGTTTCATATATTTTTTTCTTTTCACTACCTGGAATATTTATATTATTTATCTTTTCAAGTAAAACTTGTCTTTCTTTAAACATATCATCAATATCAACATCCTTATTAAAACTTTCAATCATATTTTTTGTCATTTGTTTATATTTTTCAAATGATTCTTTTAATAAATTTATATCATTCATAATCATGAACCACTACTAAACATTGAAGTTAAGTAAGAAGATTGAGAATTATAATTATTCATTAAAGTTTCTATATTTGCCCATTTAGTATAAAGAGCTTGTTCTTTATCATCATACCAGTCTTGAAGTTCATCAATTTTCTTTTCATATTCTGATATAAGCTTAGATAATGTACTTTGAGTAAATGATGTAGTTCCTTCTATACCAGCTTTATTAATAAGAGCTGATTTTGTAGTAGATACAACTTCTGTATTAAGAACATCCTTCATTCTGTACATAATTCCAGTAGTTCCATCTGTATCACCTTTTTGGGTAAATAATTTCATAACTTCTTCAGAATTATTTTCAAGAGCAGATGTTAATTTATCTTCATCAATTGTCATTAAACCATCTTTTGTTGAACCATAATCTGATACTTGTGTTATTCCAATATCACTTAAAGTTATTCCAGCTCCAGATACAAAGCTTGTCATAGCTAATTTCATACTATTTTGAATTCTTCTAAGGTCACTATCACCTCTTAACTGACCAGATTTAACCTTCTTTTCCCATGCTTCAATTTCAGTATCTTTCATTTCCTTCTTTTGTTCATCTGTAAGAGGTTCGTAATCTCTATATTTCTTTTCAGTAAGAAGTGTATTAAGCTTTGTCATATATTTATTGTAATCATTAACCATGTTAACAATTTTGTCTTTTATTTCTTTAGTGTCTGTTTTACCAGAAACAGTAACTGAATCGCCAGTTTTTGCTGATGATATATCAAAGGTAACACCATCTAATGTAATTTTATTTCTTGCATCCTCAATTGTTTTTGTCCCATGTGGACCTTCTATTATTACTTTTGCTTTTTTACCATCAACAGTATTTTTTATTGTATCATCTGTTTCAAAATTAGGTCCAATTTTTCCATAGCAATAACTAAAGTCATTTCCAACACTATTTTTATCTGAAATTTTAATACTAGTCTTACCATCAGAATCTGTTGATATTTCAGCTTTTAATCCAATTTCTTTTAATGATGAATTTATTGTAGATGATAGTTCATTAACCTTTTCCTTTTCTAATTGTTCAATTTCTTGTTTTTTGGCTTCTTTTTCACTATCATCAGTTAATTTCCCTAATTCTTCATTTGCTTTTGCAATTTTATCTTCTATTGATTTTATAGAAGACTTTAATGTTCTTGATTCTATTATTCTATCTTTATTTTCAAAATTTGTAAATTGCAAGTATTTTGAATCATCATTCAACAAATCATCTATACCGAAAGATTCATCCTTAACACTTTTTTTAGTTGAATTATCTAAAGTAAATTTTTCTGGATTTTTTTCAGGTTTATATGTTCCTTTTTCTATTGTAAAATCATATTCTGCTCCTACTTCATTAGCTTCAATTATAATATTGCCAGCATCCTTTGTACCTTCCTTGGAATCAAAATCAGATACATATGCTTTTAAGCCATAAGCACTTAATTTATTTGACAATACCTTTGCCTTTTCTTTATTACTACCAGTAAGTTCGCTACCTTGAATAAATACTTCCTTACCACCAACTGTTATTTTAATATCTCCAGATAAATCACTTATAGATGTTTTTGCTTTAGAACCAGCTTCCTTTACAGTGACTTTATAATTTCCCTTAACAGCATCAGCTCCACCTGTTGCAGTAATTGAAAATTCATCACTTGATGTAAATTTAACAGTTGAATAAGATGAAGATGATAAAAGGTTACCTGATTTAGCTAAATCACAATATTTATCATAAAAATCTCTTCCTTCTGTTATTACATCTCTATAAAGTTGTTGTTTTATTTCAGCTAATGATTTTTGTTTTTTTTGCTTATCAATTTTATTTTGATAAGCTTGCATTGATGATTTTACTATAGAATCAATATCAAGACCTGTTGCAATACCTGTAATTCTATTTGCACTAGTTGCCATAATAATCACTCTCCTTAAATTCTAATATAATTTTATAAACAATTTATTTCAAATGCCCTGACGCCTTTGCCTTATCATATGTTTCATGCCATAAATCTCTTACATTTTCTATAAGTGGTAATACCTCTCTTAGTACATTTATATCTTTTTTTAAATTTGCTTCTACTAATTTTGCTTTTATAAAATCATATACTTTATAAAGCTGTTTTGCCCAAAGTCCAGCATCCTGGTTTAATGTTACCATAAGCTCTGTAAATATATCCTGTGTTCTTATTAAATTGTCATGAGCTGTTTTAACATCTTTTTTTTCTATAGCAAGTTCTGCTCTTTTTGCATATTTTACTGCTCCATCTACAAGCATTAATAAAAGCTGCTCCTTTGAAGCATAATTTACTGTATTATTTTTATATACATTATAACCATTTTGCATTCTATTTACCTCCTACTTTAGCTTATCAATGAAGGTACCTATTATTTCTTCTCCTGCAAAATCACTGTCTCTTTTAGCTTTAATTTGCATCTTTTCTGATTTCACTGCATCAACTGTTATATATCTTTGGCTTTTCTTTTCTACTACTTTACTTTTTTCATAACTTTCTTTTTTACTATTGTCCTTTGTATTATTGTCAATAACTACATTGTTTTTTGTGTGAACCACATGATCTTTAGTTTCATCAACAGTTTTCTTTCTAAGTTCAACTTCTGTTAAATTAAGCTTATACATATTATGCCTTCTTATCTACTGATACTCCTAAAAGGTCAGACATTTTTGCTATCATGTCAAGTACCTTTTTTGATGGAATTTCCATAACAACATTATCATCTTTATCATATACTGTTACCATAAGTCTATTGGTTTTATCATGATATGATAAAGAAGCATGTGCCTTTTCATCAGAAAGAAAACCATTTAATTTTTGCAGTGCTTTTTCTAGTTCCTTCTTATTGATACTATTGCCATCACTTTTACATTTTTCATTTTCTACATCCTTGTTTTGTATGTCTACAGATAAATTGTTATCATTTGTTTTTACATTTTTTACACTATCTGATTCTTTAAATAATTCTGAAGTTTTAACAGGATTATTTAGGTTAACCTGTCCTCCCTGACTCATAACCTTCATACAAATCACCTCTTAATACTACATAATAATTTTTTACAATTTTATTATAATGCTAAAACTTTCTATAAAATATATTTAATTTGTAAATTTTTATGAATTTTTATGTTTTTTTAACCCATTGAAAGCCTTTAATGCACTTAAATCTGTAGTTTGAGTTTGTGCCATTTTATTTTCATTTTTTACTTCATCAATTAATTCTTTTCTTAAAATAACTTTATCTTTTGGTGCATTAATTCCAAGCTTAACTGTACCATCAAGCTGTTTAATAACTGTAACTTCTATATCATCACCTATTAAAAATGATTGACCTTCTTTTCTAGCAATAACAAGCATTTAATTTCTCTCCTTCATAATTGGATGTTTTATTTTATATTTCTCACTAGATAATATTATCTGCTCTGCGTTGTTATTTTTCAAGTTTATTATAATAGGTGCCCTAAGATTTGTTGTTATTTTTTTAGGATCAGAATTAACTGTAACAGTAGTTAATATAAGTACATCTTCATGAGATTTTATATTAAGCTCTTTAGTTACACTATCTGGAATATCTACTTCATAATCTTCTTCTATATCAAAAGGAGATACAACTACCAATTGAAATTCCTTTTCCTCTTGTGATTTTAATAATTTAAATATACTTTCTTTATCTATATCTATAAGTTCAAAATTTTTACAATAATCAAATCCTAAAATTCCCTTTTTAAAACATATCTTCATTTTCATTTCTCCCAATTAATTAGAATTTTTTATAAATAATCAAGAAGAGTTGCTGGAAGAATTTGTGCACTTACTTGAAGTGACGCCTGATATACTGTTCTTGCCATATAATATTCTATTGTCTTTTGTGTCCAGTCTATATCTTCTGTTTTTGACAAAATATCTGTCATATTATAATTTGAATCTTCATTTTGGCTTTGGGCAGATTCCATTCTATTCTGCTTTGCACCAACTTCTGATCTTATTTTTAATAAATTATTAATTACTTTATCTATATCAGATAAATTGTTTGTAGTAACTTCATCAACTTTTTTCTTTCCATCTGCAGTTGATTCATCAGCCCCTAAGTTTGAAACTATATTACTTAAAAGTTTCATTGCATCAATACTTTCATTACCGTCTTGAAATTGCATTAATGCTTGTGCAGTAACATTGTAATCTATAGTAACTCCCTGAGATACTTCTGTTGTAAGATTTGCACCAAGTTGAGATTTTAATTCCTTATTTAAATCATCATATTTTACTGGATTACCATTTTTATCTGAATACTTTAAAATTTGTCCATCTGCTGCCTCTTTATCAACATTTATAGGTTTTGAAGCTACTTTTGTACCTCCAAATATGTATCTTCCATCAAATGTAGTATTAAGTATCTGACCAAGTTCCCCTACTCTTTCCTTAACTTCATTATTAATACTTTCTCTTTCCTGAGTTCCATAAGCCGCATTACCTGCAGATACCATAAGTTCTCTTATTCTTTGAAAAACTGTAGTAACTTGTCCTAATGCTGTATCAGTAGTATCAAGCCAGTTTAATGTATCTTTTATATTTTCATTATATTGTTTATTTGCATCAATACTAGAATAAAGCTGCATAGTTCTTGCAACTTTATAAGGATTATCAGAAGGTCTTGATATTTCCTTACCTGTTGTTAGTTGATTATTTATAGTCTGCAAATTTGATAAGTTCTTATTCATACCATCTAAATAATTATTAGTAAGCATTGATGTTGTAACTCTTCCACTAATAAATGATCCCATTTTTATACCACTTCCTTATTCTCATAAATTATTTCTTAAGTCCATTTACAACTACATCTAAAAGTTCATCTACTGTTGATACTACCTTTGCATTGGCAGCATATGCATGTTGTGCAGCTATTAAATTGGTCATTTCTTCATCTATTGATACACCAGATACTCCAGCTCTGCTGTTTTCATATTCAGAAACCATACTTTTTTGATTAGCTGTAAGTCTATTGGCTTCCTGTGCCTGTATTCCTAATTTATCAATTATATCTTTATAATAATCTGTAACTGTCATACCTGATGAGCTTTGCTTTATACTTAAATTAGTGTTATCTGTAAATCCCTCAATAAGCTGCTCCCTAGATGTGTAATCACCACAAAGTTGAATATTCATAAGTGCATCTCTAAGCTGTGCTATAGCTAATGCTCTCTTACCATCACCTTCACCAGAATTAGGATCACTAGCTGCAGAATTTGGTA
The DNA here is from genome assembly GCF_052066735.1 of Clostridium sp. HCP1S3_C6. Classification (NCBI taxonomy): domain Bacteria; kingdom Bacillati; phylum Bacillota; class Clostridia; order Eubacteriales; family Clostridiaceae; genus Clostridium; species Clostridium sp. HCP1S3_C6. The sequence continues at coordinate 2,933 of NZ_JBQHRN010000005.1, read as the reverse complement.
CATTTTCATCTGTTATTATTGTACTTGCATTAAGCTTCATAGGATCTTTTATAAGTTCTTTATTTACAGATATGTTGGATGCATTAATTTCTGATTCTGCTAAATTAACTTTAACTGTAATGTCATTACCACTATTATCTTTTCTTGTAACATCTTTTTTGGTTTTCCAATATTCTTGTTGCAAATTATCATTATTATCATAATGAGCATAATCTTTGTTTACAAATAATGGTTGTTCATCATTTATAGCATCTATGCTACCTTTGTGAACTGAGTTAACAGAATAAGCTAAAGCCCTTGCCATTTGATTTAATTGATCAATATAATTATTTATATCTGCCTGAATTGAAATATTTCCTGATATTTCACCCTTTGTTGGTACAAATGTTTTAAGATGATTAAATTTAATAGTTTCTCCTTCTCTTATAGGATATCCATCAGCTCCAACAAGCTGTCCATTTCCATCTGCCCATATAACTTTATTAGCTTCTAATGTTTTTGCTTGTTCTGCAGTCATATTTACGTTTACAAAAGTTGTATTTTTTGCATCTACAGAATCACCATATTTATAATATGTTACCTTGTATGTTCCATCGTCATTTTGAGTAACACTTGATATATATGAAAGTCTTGCTCCCTGATCATTTGGATCTGAATTTATCATATTAGGATATACCATACCAGATGAATCAGCTGGTGCAATACTTATACCATTATAAGAATCATTTGTTACTATAAGATTAAATTGATTACTTAACTTATCTATAATGGAATCTCTTTTATCAAGTAAATCATTAGGTTCCTGCCCTTGTACTGATATTTGCCTAATTTGCTTATTAAGTTCATTTATTTGATCTAAATAAGTATTTATTGTTTTTACATTACTTTGAAGTTCATTTTGAGCATTTTCTTTTAATTCATTCAAGCTCTTGTATGTTGCATTAATAGCATCTGCAAGAGTTGATGCCCTTTGAATAGCTACAGTTCTTGTATTTGAACTATTTGCATATTTTGAAAGTTCTTGAAATGAGTCAAAAAAACTTCCCATCATAGTAGAAAGACCAGTATCTGATGGTTCATTAAATACTGATTCTACTTCATATAAAAAATTGCTCCTAACCTGATTTCTAGCAAGAGCACTATTTTCATTTCTATATTGATAATCTATAAATGTATCTCTTATTCTTGATATTGTTTCAACTTCTGCACCAGTTCCAACCTGACCTGCAGATCCTATTACTGTTTGTGCTCTTGATGCAACTACATTGGTTCTTTGTCTTGAATATCCATCTGTACTTGCATTTGAAATATTATGTGCTGTTACATTGATATTTGCTTGTGAAACATTTAATCCTCTTTTTGATATATTAAATGTACCAAATAACCCTGTCATAATTCTCTCTCCTTTATACCTTAAATAATCCTTATTTTCTTAAATTGCCATATGAATTATATGTTTTTACTTCTCTGCTAGGATTAATTATACTTAAAATTTGGTTATTATAACTCATTCTCTGCTTAATTAATAATTCGTTTGTTTCCTTCTGTAACTTTATAGCTTCTAAAAGTTTTTTTACCTCTCTAAACTCCCTATCAGTTTCTTCATCACCGCTCTCTTTAACTAATAAAGACATACTTTTAGTTCCTGCTATTTTTCTTCTTTCCATTTCCATGGATGCAACACCTTTATTAGCTGCTTTAATTTCATCTACTAAAGCCTCTAATCCAAAAACATCCTTTGCTAAAACCATGGCATGTTGTTTCTCTAAAAGTCCTAATAAATTATTAAGTTCTTCTTTCTCTTTAATAATAATTTCCTTTATTGTCATCATTAAAATTCATTATCTCCCATAAATTTAACCATACTTCTTGCAGTTTCCATTGGATCTACATTGTATGTGCCATTTTTTATTTGTTCTTTTAATTCTTCAATTCTCTTTGAATTATCTCTAATTGGATCACTTCCATAAGTATTTAAAGTTTTTCCTGCTTCTGATATTTCTATAACATCTTTAATATCAGCTGCATTATTAGCCTTTCTTATTTTTTCTGTATTTCCTTTATAATTATTTATAACATTAATTGAATTTATACCGTTTATTTTCATATTAATTACCTCCATTCTACTATCTTACTTATATTATCGGAAGCATTTTAAAAAAGTTTATAGTTTTTTAATATATTTTTTTAAAATTTGTTAACACTTATTGTATTGACAACCTTTACTTTAGCTCTATTACTTAATTACCTCCTTTTAAAAAATATTTTGTTTTTTTGAACAAAAAATAAAGAACTATTAACAATATTGGAATTTATATTCCATATTTTCAATAATCCCCCACAATTATATTATTTATTTATTATTTTGATATTTTATTATCGGCTTAATTTTAATTTACTTTACTTTTTTTATTAAATTCTTGGCTTTGATATTTTAATTAGACTACAAATTTAGCTCTGAAATTAAGAATTAATAATTAAGTGGCTTTTTTGCTATGCTTAAAAGCCAATCTCCATAGGAGATAATTAAGAATTGCTATAGCTAAACCCAAAGCATTAGCATAATTAGGTTTTACATAGGATTTAGTGTAAGCGTTAAAGTTTTAATTAAGCTGCAATTTTAGCTACGAAATTAAGAATTAATAATTAAGTAGCTTTTTTGCTATGCTTAAAAGCCAATCTCCATAGGAGATAATTAAGAATTGATATAGCTAAACCCAAAGCATTAGCATAATTAGGTTTTATATAGGATTTAGTGTAAGCGTTGAAGTTTTAATTAAGCTGCAAATCTAGCTCTGAAATTAAGAATTAATAATTAAGTGGCTTTTTTGCTATGCTTAAAAGCCAATCTCCATAGGAGATAATTAAGAATTGATATAGCTAAACCCAAAGCATTAGCATAATTAGGTTTTATATAGGATTTAGTGTAAGCG